>NZ_JBEOUE010000017.1:139661-173097 GCF_040303965.1 Streptomyces sp. NPDC094032
CGGCCGTGCGCGGCGGCCTGGGCCATGGGACCCGGACTGGCGCGCGGCCGTGCGGGGCGGCTCGGGCCGTGGCCCCTGCCGCCCCGCACGCCCGTGGTGCGGGTGTCAGGCGACCGAGACGCCGATCTTGCCTACCGTGCCCGCGCCGAAGGCGGCGAAGCCCTGGTCGACCGTGTCCAGTGCGTACGTCTCGGCGATCGGGACCGTCAGGGTGCCGGAGACGACCGCGTCGGCGAGGCGGTCCAGGGTGGCCGGGTCGGGGTTGGCCATCACGGACGTGACGGTGATGTCCAGCTCGGTGGCGGCCTCGGGGCCGAAGCCCAGGGTCGAGGCGAGCCGTCCGCCCGCGGCGACCAGCGCGGCGGCGGCCACCGGGTCGCCGGCCAGGTGGGCCGCCGCGTGCACGCCGCCCGGGGAGAGCGCGCGGATCTGGGCGGCCAGGTCGCCGGTGTGGTCGACGACGTGGGTGGCGCCGAGGCCCTTGACGAACTCGGTCTCCGCGCCCGGCTTGGCGGTGGCGATGACCGTCGCGCCGGTCTTGGCGGCCAGCTGCACCGCGTACGCGCCGACGCCGCCGGTCGCGCCGATGACCAGCACCGTCTCGCCCGCCTGCGGGGCGAGCGCGTCGATCACGCCGACGGCGGCCGAGCCGGCCAGGCCGAGCGCGCCCGCCTGGGCGGAGTCCAGGCCCTCGGGGGCGGCGGCGATGCCGTAGCCCTCGCCCACCACCACGTACTCGGCGAGAGCGCCGTCCTGGACGACCGGCTTCATCACGACGCCGAAGACCCGCTCGCCCGCCGTGCGGCCGACGCCCTCGCCGACGGCCTCGACCGTGCCGGCGAAGTCCTTGCCGAGGGTCACCGGGAACTTGTGCTCGAGAACGTCCTTCAGGAAGCCGTAGATCACGGCGCCGTCGAAGCCGTTGAGGGAGGAGTGGCTGACCTTGACCAGGATCTCGCCGGGGCCGGGGACCGGCTTGGCCACCTCGTTGACGGTCGGGGCGGCACCGAACTCGTCGATCGTCACTGCGCGCATGGGTGTTTCCTCTTTCCCGATGAACTGACTGACGGTGTATCTATGTCGATGGGTGGTACGGGTCAGGCCACGGCCTGCTCGTACGAGGCCTGCAGCACGACGGCCGCGACCTCCAGCTCGTCCTCGTCGCGGGGCGCGTAGAGCATCACGATGCTGTTCGGGAACTCCGCGCGCCGGGTGATGGGGTGCGGCTCGATCCAGCCGAGCTCGGTGAGCGCCGGCAGGGCCTCGACCGGCACCGTGAGGTGCATGAACCCGGACCGGTGGATGTGCCCGAACTCGTCGACCGACGGGTGCAGGAAGGCCTCGAAGGGCCGGTTGCCCCGCTTCAGCCGCAGGGCCGTCGAGCCGGGCTCGGAGACCAGGCTCGGGCTGGTGAAGACGCCCGGCAGCTGCTTGGCGCGGGCCAGCAGGGCGTCACGGATCTCCGGCGGGGAGAAGTCTTCGAGCTGGTCGTGCGGAATCTCCCGGCCGGTCGTCTCGGGACGGGGCCCCTTGCGCGGGGGCAGAACGCTCAGATCGACGGCCATGGTTTTCCTCCGGTGCGGGGTGCGGCAAAGGCACGCACAAACAGTGCGTTGGTTACTTCTTGTTTCCACAAGAATTCTGGGCGATCCTGCAGGGGTGACAGAAGACGGCACTTCAAAGATCGCAACGCACATGAATGTTCCTGACCAGGTCAGCGAGGGTCTGGCCATCTGTCAGCTGCGCGATGTGCTGGACCGGGTCGGCGACAAGTGGAGCGTTCTGATCATGGCGATCCTGGGGGACGGCCCCCGGCGCTATTCGGAGCTCCGCCGCTCGATCGACGGCATCTCCCAGCGCATGCTCACGCTCACCCTGCGCAGCCTGGAGCGCGACGGCCTGGTGATCAGGACGGTCACGCCCAGCACGCCGCCGCGGGTCGACTACGAACTGACGCCGGTCGGGCACACCCTGTCCACGGAGGTGGGCTCGCTCATCAAGTGGTCCGAGCAGCATCGGGAGTACATCAGCACCTCGCGGCGGACGTTCGACTCCGAGTGAGCCGGGGGCACGTACCCGTCAGACGATCTTCATGTTCGCCATCATCCCCATCGCCGCGTGGTCGAAGATGTGGCAGTGGTAGAGGTACGTGCCCCGGTAACCGGTGAACGTGGCCTGGATCTTGACCGTCTCCCCCGGGTTCAGGTTCACCGTGTCCTTGAGTCCGACCTCCGGACCCGAGGTCACCGGCACCCCGTTGCGCTCCAGCACCCTGAACTGCACCAGGTGGATGTGGAAGTTGTGCGGGATGATCGTGTTGGCGTTGGTGACCGTCCAGATCTCCGTGGTGCCGTAGGTGATCTGGGTGTCGATCCGGTCCATGTCGTAGACGAGGCCGTTGATGTAGCCCATGTCCGAGGCCATGCCGTTCTCGTCCATGCTCAGCGTGATGGAACGGTTCACCGTCGCCGGCGGGAGGGCCGGCAGGGTGCGCAGGTCGTACGGGATGGTGCCGAACTCCTTGCCCGTGCCGGTGACGCGGAACTGGATCACCTTGGTGATCGAGTCGGCGGGGCCGCCGGGCATCGCGTCGGGCGCGTTCTTGAGCTCCAGCGTGGTGCCCAGCGGGTACTCGTAGAAGTCGATCATGATGTCGGCGCGCTCGCCCGGCGAGAGCGTCACGCTGGTGACCTCCTGCGGCCTGGGCAGCAGTCCGCCGTCGGTGCCGATCAGCGTGAAGGGCGCGTTGCCGGTCAGGCTGAGTTTGAAGTACCGCATGTTCGCGGTGTTGAAGATGCGGAAGCGGTACAGCTTGCGGGCGACCTCGAAGTACGGCCAGGCCTTGCCGTTGGCGAGGATGACGTTCCGGTTGAGGAAGTCGTCCATGGCGTAGACGAGTTGGCCCTTGTCGTCGAAGCGGGCGTCGCGCAGCTGGATGGGTATGTCGTACGCGCCCTTGGGCAGGATGTTGCTCTGCTCGACGTCGTCGGTGAGCAGGTAGGTGCCGCTGAGGCCGAGGAAGACGTTCTCGGACTCCTGGTGGTGCGCGTGGTCGTGGAACCAGAGGTTCGCGTGCGGCTGCTGATTGGGGTACGTGTACGTCTTGGTGCCGCCGCCCGGCGCGATGAGGTCCATCGGGCCGCCGTCGCTGTCCGGCGGGACGTGCGCGCCGTGCAGGTGGACGGAGGTGGCGACCGGCAGGGTGTTGGTCTGCTGCACCACCGCCCGTACGCCGGACTTGGCGCGGATGACGGGGCCCGGGAAGCTGCCGTTGAAGGTGCGGACCCGGGTGAGGCGGCCGGGGATGATCTCCACGTCCGCCTCCTTCATGGTCATCGCGTAGTACTCCGCGGTGCCCGTGGAGGAGTACGGGGCGAGGGTCGGCGCGAGCGGCATGGGCTGGGTGAACTTGGGGATGCCCGCCGGGTCGAGGTCGGCCGCCTGGGCGGCGCCCCCCGTGGCCGGAATCAGCAGGCCGGCGGCGCCGACCGCGCCGGTGGCGACGCCCGCCTTGAGCATGTTTCTGCGACTGATCACGAAATCCCCCATGGTGATCCCGGAAAGAAGACGCCGGGTGTCCGTCCTGAACGAGAGAGGCCGGCCACGGAGAAACGGAGAAACGGAGAAAGGAGAGCGGGCCGGATCATGGCCTTAATTCTCCGGTGGCCGGAAACCTCGATCAACGGATGGGGATTCAGGGGTGTGCGCGATTTCCCAGGTCATGCGCATGTTGTGTCGGGTTTCGCCAAGCGAATGTCAATATTCCGCTAGAGCGGGGGCGGGAACGCCTTCTTCGCGCGCGGCCGGAATTCGATGTTCCGCGGCGCATCGCGCGATCGATTCGTGGTGCCGGATGACTTCCGCCACGACGAAGTTGAGGAACTTCTCGGCGAACTCCGGATCCAGCCGGGCCGAGGCGGCGATGTCGCGCAGCCGGGCGATCTGCCGGGCCTCGCGCCCGGGGTCGGCGGGCGGCAGGCCGTGCCGGGCCTTGAGCTCACCGACCCGGCGGGTGTGGGTGAAGCGCTCGGCGAGCAGGTGCACCACGGCGGCGTCGATGTTGTCGATGCTGTCGCGGATCCGGCCGAGCTCGGCGCGGGCGGTGGTCATGCGTCCTCCTTCACGGTCTCCTCCGCGTGCAGGAACTCCGACACCAGGAAGGCCAGGTCCAGCGACTGGCTGCGGTTGAGCCGCGGGTCGCAGGCCGACTCGTACCGGTCGAAGAGGTCGGGGAAGCCCAGGTCGTGGCCGCCGCCGACGCACTCGGTGACGTCGTCGCCGGTCAGCTCGACGTGGATGCCGCCCGCGTGGGTGCCGAGCGCTCCGTGGACCTCGAAGAAGGCGCGTACCTCGCCGAGGATGTCGTCGAAGTGCCGGGTCTTGTGGCCGGAGGGGGCGCCGATGGTGTTGCCGTGCATCGGGTCGCAGACCCAGGCGACGCGGGCGCCGGAGGCCGTGACCTTCTCGACGAGCTCCGGCAGCACGTCGTGGACCTTGCCGACGCCGAGCCGTACGACGAAGGTGAGCCTGCCCGGCTCCCGGTCGGGGTCGAGCCGGTCGATGAGCCGCAGCGCCGTGTCCGCGGTGGTGCTGGGGCCCAGCTTCACGCCGATCGGGTTGGCGACGCGGGAGAAGTACTCGACGTGGGCGCCCTCCAGGTCGCGGGTGCGCTCGCCGATCCAGAGCATGTGCCCGGAGGTGGCGTAGACCCGGCCGGTGTCGGGGTCGTGGCGGGTGAGCGGGGCCTCGTAGTCGAGCAGCAGGCCCTCGTGGGAGACGTAGAACTCGGAGTCGTCGAAGGCGCGCGGGCTGGCGCCGGTGGCGTGCATGAACTTCAGCGCGCGGTCGATGCCGTTGGCGATGGCCTCGTACTGCTCGCGCAGCGGCGAGCCCGCGATGAAGTCGCGGTTCCACTCGTGCACCTGGCTGAGCGCCGCGTAGCCGCCGGCGGTGAACGCCCGTACGAGATTGAGGGTGTTGGAGGAGGCCTGGTACATGCGCAGCAGGCGTTCCGGGTCGGGGACGCGGGCCTCGGCCGTGAAGGGCAGGCCGTTGACGGCGTCGCCGCGGTAGGTGGGGAGGGTGAGGCCGTCGCGGGTCTCGGTGGGCTGGGAGCGGGGCTTGGCGTACTGGCCGGCGATGCGGCCGATCTTCACGACGGGCATCGCGGCCGCGTAGGTGAGGACGGCGGACATCTGCATGAGCGTGTTGAGCTTGCTGTGCACGGTCTCCGCGGAGACCCGGTCGAAGGTCTCGGCGCAGTCGCCGCCCTGGAGGAGCAGGGCCTCCCCGCGCGCGACGGCGGCCAGCCGGTCCTTGAGGCGGTCGCACTCGCCGGAGAAGACGAGCGGGGGCGCGGTGGCGAGTTCGCGGACGACGCGGTGGAGGGCGGCGGGGTCGGGGTACTCGGGCTGCTGGGCGGCGGGGAGGCCGGCCCAGGTGTTCATCAGTTCGAATGTGGGGGTCTCGGGCTTCAGGGTCTCCATGGCGGAACCTCTCGGAGAGGGGGAGCAGGGCGGCGTACGTACCGTTGCGTCAGAGGTGCACGCGCTGGGCGTGCTTGCGGGCGCCCTCCAGCGCCTCCTTCAGCGACTCGGCGGCCAGCCGCTGGAAGCCCGCGAGCCGGGGCACGTACGCGGACTTCGTGAGCTCGGCGTGCAGGAAGGACAGGTCGTCGGCGAGGGCGACCATGCCGAGGGCGGCCCTGAGGTAGGGCTCCTGGAAGTCGTATCCGTGCCGGGGCGTGCCCGGGCCGTACGCGCCGCCGCGTGCCGTGACCACCACGACCTGCTTGCCGGCCAGCGGGCCGGTGCCGGTCTCCGGGTCGACGACGAGCGGCGGGATGAGGACGCGGTCCAGCCAGGCCTTGAACGTGGCGGGCAGCGAGAAGTTGTGCATGGGGAGGCCGAGGACGATCGTGTCGGCGGCGAGCAGTTCGTCGACGAGCTTCCAGGTGGTGGACCAGGTTTCGCGCTCTGCCGGTGTGCGGGCGGCGGCTCTTGCCTCGGCGAGGTCTCGGAGGCCGGTGGACTCTATGCGTTGGGTTACGGCGATCTGTTCGGCGTTTATGTGGGGTACGGGGGTGGTGGCTAGGTCTCGGTGGAGGTGGGTGCCGGACTCGTTGGCGGCGCGCCAGGAGGCGGCGAATTCTGCGGTTACTCGGCGGGTGGTGGAGGTGGGGCGGGGGCTGGTGTCTATGTGGAGCAGGGTGGGGGGCATGGGGGGCCTCCTGATGGCCTCGGGGTGGCGGGCCCGAGCCCCCCGCACCTGCGGGAGGAGCCTGCTAGGTGCGGGTGCTCGTGGCGGGGTGGTCGGAGCGGAGGCGCCCGCGAGGGCGCCGTTCCGTTGTGCCCACCCGTTCCGCCCCAGCGGAACGATTGCCCACAACGGGGGGCGGTGGGGTGGCGGCGCGGTGGCCCACAGCGGGGGGCGGGGCGGCGTGACGATCGCCCACCACGGGACGGCGGGGGCCGGTCCACCTCGGGTAGCTGCCCAGGAAGCGGGCTGAGGCTCCCGCCGTGGGGAGGGTCGACAAGGCGCCCCGTACCGCTGGGTTCTCCACATGTCCGTCCACGTCGACGAAGTAGTGGTAGCTGCCCAGGCGGTCGCCGGTGGGCCAGGCGTGGATGCGGCTTACCTCGATGTCTCGGGTGGTGAAGAGGGCGAGGATCGCGGCCAGGCGGGCGGGGCCGCCGTCGTCGGTGGTGACGACCAGGGAGGTGCGGTCGCGGGCCGTGCGGGCGGGTGGGAACCAGGCCTGGGAGACCGCGACGAAGCGGGTGACCGCTCCGCCGGGGCGGCCGAGGCCGGTCGCCAGGACCCGCAGGCCGTAGCGCTCGGCGGCCGGCGGGGCGGCGACGGCCGCCGCCCCGCCGCCCGGCCGGCCCGCCACCCCGTGGGCCGCGGCCGCCGTGGAGTCGGCGGGTACGGCCCGGGCGCCCGGCAAGTGCTCGGCCAGCCACCCGGCGCACTGGGCGAGGGCGTGCGGGTGGCTGAACACCTCCCGTACGTCCGCCAGGTCCGTGCCGTCCGGGGCCATCAGGGCGAAGGTCACCGGGAGTTCGACCTCGCCGGTGATGTGCAGCCCGGAGAGACCCGCCCCGGCCAGCTGGTCCATGGTGGCGGGCACCACGCCCTTCACCGAGTTCTCCAGCGGGACCACGGCCGTCGCGCAGTCGCCGTCGCGGACCGCGTCCAGGGCCGCGGGGACGCTGGGGTACGGGCGCCGGGGCGGCTCCTCGCCGTGGGCGGCGTACGCGGGCAGTCTGCGCAGCGCCGCCTCGGTGAAGGTGCCCTCGGGGCCCAGATAGGCGTACGCGGTGGCGGATGTCATGGCCGGGGGCGCCCGTCAGCTCTCGATCACCTGGTGGAACGCGACCGTGTCGAAGATGTCCTCCATGCGGACGGCCTTGCCGTCGCGGAACGTCCAGGAGTGGACGAACTGCAGCGTCTCGGTGTGGCCGGTGCGGGAGGTGACGTCACGGACGCCGAAGACGACGACGCGGTCGCCGTGGTCGAGGAACTCCAGGGGCTGGAGCCGCATCCCGCCGAGGACGGTCGGGACGTGGGCCAGGAAGGAGCGGACGCCCGCGTGGCCGTGCTTGGTGCCGCCGAGGCCGTAGGCGTGCATGCCCTCGGGGTGGATCCACTCCATGTCCTCGGCCATCGTGGCGACGAGCGCGTCGACGTCACGGTCGCGGAAGGCGGCGTAGGCCGCGTGGATCAGGTCCAGGTTGCTGGTGGTCGTGGTCATCTGCGTGCCGCCTCAGGCCTTCTTCGCGTACTCGGGATACATGGACTCGACCGTGCGGCGGATGCCCTCGCGCCAGTCGACCTTGCAGGGGCCGGTGAGCCGCTTCCGCAGGGTCGGGTCGAACTGGTAGGTCTCGCGGGTGACCTCGCTCGGCACCAGCTTGGCCTGGACGCCGGTGAGCTCCTCCAGGTGCCGGACGCAGTCGGTGATGCCGACGGACTCGTCGCCGCCCCAGTTGGTGAGGGTGGCGGGCACGGTCGCCGCGTTCCACAGGTGGGGGACCTGCTCGACGAGGTCGTCGGTGTAGAGCAGGGAGCACCAGTTCTGGCCCTCGACCGGGACCGGGATGGGCTCGCCGGCGAGCATCCGCTTGAAGTAGAGCATCGGGACGCCGCCGTAACCGCCGGGGCCGTACGCGATGTTGAGGCGGGCGATGATGGTGGGCAGGCCGAGGGTCGCGGCGTACGCGCGGACCGCGCCCTCCGTGGCGATCTTGACGACCGGGTAGGCGGGCAGCCAGTCGGCGACGCCGTCGACGGGGTCGTCCTCGCGGTAGGCGTGGTCGAGCGTCTGGCGCTTGTAGAGGGCGCCGGTGGAGACGTACAGGAACGCCTCGGCGGTGCGGCAGTGGGTCATCAGGCGGCCGGCGGCCACCGTGTTGACCTCGATGGCGCGGTTGAAGTCGCCGTCCTCGCCGCGGTTCACGGCGGAGTGGATGACATGGGTGAAGTCCTCGGGGAGGCCCTTGAGGGCGTCCTCGCTCGTGTCGTCCATGTCCCAGCGGAAGGTGGTGATGCCGTGCTCGCGCAGGGCGTCCTCCGAGCCGGGGGTGCCGAAGCGCCCGAGGGCCCAGACCTCGTTGTCCTGGGCGAGCGCCTTGGCGACCGGTCCGGCCACCTGGCCCGTGCCGCCGGTGACCAGGATCTTCTTGCCGTTCATGTGTGCAATCCCCTTCGTGTGGTGCTTACTTGCCGTCGCCGAGCGCCCGGTCGAGCTCCTTGCGGAGGATCGACTGGAAGCCGGCCACGTGCTGCGGGCCCATGAGCGTGTAGTGCTCGCCGGGGACGTCGATGAAGGTGACGTCGTCGGCGTGCTCCTTCCAGCGGCTGAGCTCGTTGTTCAGCCAGTCCTCCTTGGTGCCGCGCAGCGGTATCGCGTAGAACACGGACATGCCGCGGACGTGGCCGGACGGCGCGTAGCTGCGGCCCAGGTCGGTGAGGCCGTCGGCGAGTTCGGCCCAGGCGGTGAACTTGGCGAGGTCCAGGTCGAGTTCGGCGAGGCGGGCCTGCGGCGCGTGCTCGATGAAGTACGCCAGCTGCTCCTCCTTCGTCAGGTGCTTCAGCTGCTTCGGCAGCTCCAGCGACTGCTTCTTGTCGATGAGGGCGAGGAAGAAGGCCAGGTTGGCGGCGGTCTCGACGAAGTCGAGTTCGTCCATGCGGTACTTGATGTGCGGGGGCAGGTTGAAGGAGCCGATGAAGTCGACCCGCTCGCCCTCGGCCTCCAGGACCTTGGCGATCTCGAAGGCGACGGCGCCGCCGTACGAGTAGCCGGCCACCGCGTAGGGGCCGTGCGGCTGCTTCTCGCGGATGGCGGCCACGTACGTGCTCACCATCTCCTCGAAGCTGCCGAAGGGCTTCTCGCCGGGGTTGAAGCCGCGGGCGCGCAGGGCGTAGAACGGCCGGTCGCCGACGAAGTACTTGGCGAGGTTGACGAAGACGAGGACCTCGCCGACGCCGGGGTGGACGCAGAACAGCGGCGTCTTGTCGCCGACGACCTGCATCGGCACGATCGGGTCGTACGGGCGTTCCGCCGCGCCGCCGGCCGCGTCCTCGGCGAGCCGGGCGGCAAGCGCGCGCACGGTCGGGGCCATCAGGACGGTGATGATCTGGAGGTCGTTGGCGCCGAGGCGGCGGGCGACCAGGCTGCGCAGCCGCAGGATGTCGAGCGAGGTGCCGCCGAGGTCGAAGAAGTTGGCGGTGGCGCTCAGCTTGGCGGGGTCGGTGTCGAACATCTCCGCGTAGATCCCGGCGAGGACCGTCTCGGTCTCGCCCTCGGGCGCGGTGTAGCCGCCGAGGCGGCGCAGGATCAGGTCGGCGACGGCGTCGGCGGTCTCCGCGTACGCCCCGGCTTCGAGCCGCTTGCGCATGAGCGGGCGCTGGATCTTGCCGAGGCTGGTCTTTGGGAAGGCCTCCTTCGGCAGCGGGAGGATCAGCGAGGGGCGGAAGCCCCAGTGCATGACGACGCTGGCGCGGACCGCCGACAGGACCCGGTAGAGGGCGAGTTCGTCGCCGTCCTCGACCTCGGGGTGGAAGGCGACGACGAGCTGCTCGGTGTCGGAGCCGGGGGCGCGGGTGGGGAAGGCGGCGACGTAGGAGCGGGCGACGTCGTCGAGCTCCTGGAGCAGGGTCTCGATGTCGTGGCTGAAGTAGTTGACGCCGTTGACGATGATGCTGTCCTTGCTGCGGCCGACGAGGGTGAGCCGCCCGTCGTCGATCCGGCCCAGGTCACCGCTGCGGAACCAGCCGTCGGCCGTGAAGGCGTCCTTCGTGGCCTGCTCGTTGTTGTGGTAGCCGGGCGTGATCATCGGGCCGATGAGCTGGAGCTCGCCGGTCTGCCCCTCCCCCAGTGGCCGGTCCCCCTCGTCGGCGACGCGGATGCGCAGGCCGTCGACGGGGCGCCCGAGGTTGGCGAACTCCTGCCCCTGGTCGGAGGCGGGGAACTCGCGGGAGTAGATGGACCCGGCGCAGGTCTCCGTCATGCCGAACGCGGGCCAGAGGCTGTCGCCCTTGAGGCCGTACGGGGCGAAGTGGGCCAGGAAGGCCTCGCCGGTGGTGCGGACGACGGCCTCGCCGCCGCTGATGATGTGCCGCAGCGTCGACAGGTCGACCGGGCCGTGCTCGTCGAGCCGGTCGGCCGAGGCGTTGAGCAGCCCGAGCAGGAAGTTCGGGGTGAAGGTCATGGTGACGCCGTAGCGGGAGATCAGCCGCAGGAAGTCCAGCGGCTCGCCGAGGACGACGGTGGCCTCGACGTGCAGCTGGGTGGCGCCGACGGACAGCGGCAGCAGGTGGCACTCCAGGAGCGCGGCGACATGGTCGAAGGAGACCCAGTTGAGCGAGATGTCGTCGGCGCCGATGTGGTGGGCGGTGTTCTTGCCCGCCATGGAGGCGATCAGGTTGGCATGGGTGAGGCGGACGGCCTTGGAGTTGCCGGTGGAGCCGGAGGTGAGGACGAGCAGCGCGGTGTCCTCGGGGGCCGCCTCGTGCGACAGGTCGGCCGGCTCGGCGCCGTACAGCGTGTCGAGGGCGGTGACGGAGAGGCCGTCGACGCGGGGCAGCTCGGCGGCCAGGCTGTCGTTGGTGACGACCAGCGGTCCGTCGAGCAGGGTGTGCACGTGCCCGAGCTGGGCGGCCCAGCGCTCCGGGTCGCCGCCGAGCGGGGCCATCGGCACCGGTACGTAACCGCCGAGGAGGCAGGCCCAGAAGGCGGTGAGGAACTCCTGCGGGCGCTCCAGGAGCAGGACGACCTTGTCCTGCGGAGCGAGCCCGCGGGCGCGCAGGCCGGTGAGGACCCGGCGGGCCTCGCGCACCAGCTCCGGGTACGGCTGGAGGTGCGCGGGCGCGGCGGCGGCGTCGCCCTCGTGGTAGAGGACGCCGGAGCCGGGGTGCGCCTCGGCGGCCTGGAGCAGCAGGTCCGCGACGGTCCGGGTCGATGGGATGGCCACGGTCATGGCGATGTCCTCTCTCTGGTGTGCGGTGGGTGGTGCGGTGGCCCCGTGGGGGCGCGCGACGGGTGCCGGAACACGGCCGCCGCCGGCTGCGGGATGGGCAGCACGACGGCGGCGGAGACGGCGTGGGGGCGGCCGGGAACGGTGGATCCGGCCGGGCGGGCCGCGCTATGGAGACAGCGCACCGACCTTCGCGTCCAGCTTCTTCGGACGGGCGGCGGCGTTCAATGGGGCTTGTGTCAGAGCTCTGTCGGGTTTCTCAAATCCCGGTCGGAGTACGCGGGTTCTCTCAGAGGCGGGTCAGGGACGGCACGTGGTACGCCACCGGGGGCCGGGTGTCGGCGCGGGGCGCGCGCAGGGCGACGGCGGCGTGGTGGCGGGGGCCGCAAGGCAGGTCGTCGACGGTCCAGCCGGCCGGGTCGGCGCCGAGGTCGTCCAGGGTGGTGTCGCGGCCGAGGCCGGTGCCGAGGCCCTTGAGGTACGCCTCCTTGCGCGCCCAGATCCGGCCGAAGGCGGCGGCCCGCAGCGCGGGGTCGGCTCCGTCCGCGACTGCGGCGCGTTCGCCGGGGTGGAGCGCGGGCAGCAGTCCGGGCACGCTCTCGGGCGCGGGGCGCCGCTGGGCGTCGGCGCCGACCGGGACGGGGGCGAGGGCGACGAGGACGAGGCCCTCGGTGTGCGAGAGGGAGAAGTGCAGCGGCGGTTCGGGCACGGCGAGCACCGGCCGCCCGTGCGCGGCCCCGCAGCAGGGGCAAGGCTCCCGCCCGAACACCAGCTCTCCGGGCCGCTCCCCGAGCCGCCGCGCGAGCAGGGTGCGCAGCGCGAGGTGCGCGACGGTGTAGAGCGCGCGGTCGGAGGCCCGCACGAAGGAGGCGGCACGCTGCCGCTCGTGGGCGTCGAGGGCGGTGATGTCGAAGGCGTCGGCGGACACGGCGGCGTCCACGTCGAGGAACCAGGCTTCGGCCTGCATCGGGCGGGGTCTCCTCAGGGATCGGGGCTCGGGGGCGGGAACGGCGACACCCCGCCGACCGGACGGGAGCCGGGGGCGGGGCGTCGGGTGGTCGGGATGGTGAGAGTGGTGGGGCGGTGGGGGCGGTCGGGCTTCACTTCATCGCGGGTGTGCGCGGCCTGCGGCCGCTGAAGCTGCCGTGGACGTCGCTCTCGGCGTAGTACGTGCGGCCGCACCGGTTCCGTCTGCGCCACCGCTGCTCGCTGGCGAGCCGGTACACGGTCCCGGTGGGCGCGCCCCACAGGTCCGCGATGTCCCGTGCGGTGAGCCAGCGTTCGACGGGCTCGGGCGCGGGCGCCGTGCCCTGCTCGGGCACCCGCTGGCCCGGCATGGCGCGGCGCAGCCGGGTCCATTCGTGGCCGGCCCACTGGTGGGCCGGGTCCGCGTCGCACAGGATGCGCCGGGTGTCGCCGACGACCGCGAGCCGGCCCGGGCAGCCGTGCTCCACGCAGGGGCCGACCGGGAGGTGGCGCACCGGTTCGCGGGCCACCCGCCGGGCGGCGCCGACCAGCCGGTCCAGCTCGCGGGTGGCGTCCGCGACGGCGGGGTGCGCGGCCAGCCACTCCGCGCTGCGCAGCAGGAAGGCCGCCAGTTGCGCGGGGGTGCGCCGGGGCGCGGGGAAGCCGCGCTCGTCGGCGACGAGGCCGCTCCAGGAACCGAGCGTGGCGACGATCGCCGAACGCACCTCGGCCGCCGCGCCGTTGAGCGGGATCCCGGCGGGTCTGCCGCCGGTGCCGCGCCGTTCGCCGGAGCCGCGCGCCGGACCGGCGCCGCCGAGCACCCGCTCGCACTCGGCGTAGAGGCCGGGAAGTTCTTCGAGGGCCGCGACCAGCCGGCCCAGACATGGGGGGCAGAGCCGGAGGTCCGGCCGTACCCGTCGTTTGCCGCCGCCGTCGACGGCGCTCCGCCTGCAGTCCTCGCCCACGCACACGGCCCGCGGGGGCAGGTGCGTCGCCGGGTGAGCCATTTTCCGATTCTCCGTGTTCCGAAACCGTGCGCCGACGCTGCCTATTACACTTTGCCGAGCTTGAATCCGACACCGCGAATGGTGACGATCCAGTCCCGACAGCCCAGCTTGTTACGGAGGCTGCTCACGTGCGTGTCCACGGTTCTACGGGACCAGGAATCTCCCCATATCTGCTGCATGAGCCTTTTGCGGGGGACGACGTTTCCGGGATTCGAAGCGAGCAGATAAAGGACGTCGAACTCTTTTCGGGTGACGTCGATCTGCTTTCCGTGGAGGCTGACCTGACGGGCTCCGGCGTCAATACGGAGCGGCCCCTGGTCGATCACGTCCACGACCGTCGGCCGGGGCCTCGACCGGCGCATGACGGCCTGCATGCGGGCCATGAGCTCGCGGAATCCGTACGGTTTGACCATGTAGTCGTCGGCGCCCGCCTGGAGGCCGAGGACCCGGTCGAGTTCGGAGCCGCGGGCGGTGACGGCGATGATCGGGGTGTCACCTGCGGCGCGAATCGCCCGACAGACCTCAAGGCCGTCGAGATCGGGCAGTTCGAGATCGATCAGGACCAGGTCCGCCGAGGTGTAGACCTGGAGCGCGGCGCCGCCGGTCTCGACCGTGGACACCTGGTGGCCGTGCCGGCGCAGGCCCGTCACGAGCGACTCCGCGTACCGGAGCTCGCTCTCCACCACGAGGATCCGCCAGCTGTCGGACCCGATGGAATCCCGGTCGATATAAACGTCGGGTATCAGAGGTTTCGGTTTTTCCTGCGTACGCTGACTCATCGTCTCCCCCTGGACTGTTGTCCAACGAGTCTAAAAACCACCGCTTCGCTTTGTCAAAGATCGGAGCCGTAAACGGGCTGTGTCTGCGAAGTAAAGGGGAACATTGAATTCCGGTTAAATTTTCCGGACCTTTTTTGATCCCCGAGGATACACGGGCCGCATGTACGGCCCGTGGCGGCCGAAGCGATCCGGACACGCCCGCCGTAGGGAGACCTGACCGTCCGCAGGTCGGGACGGCCCCGGGCGCACCGCTTCGCGACCGAAAACAGTCAGGAACACGCGTGTGCGCTACCCACAGAGGTGTACGCGCGCCCCCGCGACCACATATCGAGACACCGCCGGAGCATCATGGCGAATTCTTTACCCGCGCCCCTGATCCGGGTGTGTCTGGGGTCACTTCAGGCCATGCCCGAAGGTCACGCGGACCGCTTGCGCGGGGTCGCCTTCTTGGCGGGCTGCGCCTTCTTCACGGCGGCCGCACCCTTGGCGGTGCTCTTGGCGGTGCTCTTGGCGGTGCTCTTGGCGGTGCTCTTGGCGGTGCTCTTGGTCGCCCCCCGGGCCGTGCTCTTGGTCGCCGCCGGCGCCGCCGTCTTCTTCGCCGTCCGCGCCGTGGACTTCTTCGCGCCCGCCTCCTTCGGCGCGGCCGGCGCCCGTACCGGCTTCGCGCGCGGCTTGAGCTCGGTCACCTCGGCCACCGCCTCCGTGGCCGTGGCGGCCGGTTCACCCCGCGCCTCCTTCGCCGCGCGGACACTGCTCTCCAGGGCCGCCATCAGGTCGATGACCTGTCCGCCACCGGCCGCCTCGGGCTCGGCGGGCGCCAGACCCGCGCCGCCCTCGGCCTTCGCGGCGATCATCTCCTCCACGGCCTCCCGGTAGTCGTCGTGCAGTCCGGCGATGTCGACCTCGCCCAGCGTGGCCATCAGGGCGTCCGCCAGGTCGAGTTCGGCCTCGCGCACCGTGACGGGGGTCTCGGGCGCCACCCCCTCGGGCGCGCGGATCTCGTCCGGCCAGAGCAGCCCGTGCATGGCGATCACGTCGTCCACGACCCGCAGCATCCCGAGCCGCTCGCGCCCGCGCAGCGCGTACTTCGCCACCGCGACCTTGTCGCTGCGCTTCAGCGCCTCGCGCAGCAGGGTGTACGGCTTGGCGGCCGGCACCCCGTTCGCGGAGAGGTAGTACGCGGCGTCCATCTGGAGCGGGTCGATCTCCCCCGCCGGGACGAAGGCCACGATCTCGATGGTCTTCGCCGTCGGGAGCGGCAGGGCGGCCAGATCCTCGTCGGTGATCGGGATCATGGACCCGTCGGCGTCCTCGTACGCCTTGCCGATCTCCGCCGGGGAGACCTCCTCCCCGTCGAGCTCGCACACCTTGCGGTAGCGGACGCGGCCGCCGTCCTCGGTGTGAATCTGGCGGAAGGAGACCGACCGGCTCTCGGTGGCGTTCACCAGCTTGATCGGGATGCTGACGAGGCCGAAGGATATGGCGCCGTTCCAGATGGATCGCACGGTTCATCGCCTTTCGGTCCGGTTGTTCCTGATCGCCTTGTTCCCGATCGCCCCGATAAGTCGGGAATCATGGGATTCTCATCGTATGACGCCCATCACAGAGGTGGAGGGGCGGCGGCTGGCGCTCAGCAACCTGGACAAGGTCCTCCACCCCGTCACCGGCACCACCAAGGGCGAGCTGCTGCACTACTACGCCACCGTCGGGGCCGCGATCCTGCCGCATCTGCGCGACCGCCCGGTCTCCTTCCTGCGCTATCCGGACGGCCCCGAGGGCCAGCTCTTCTTCACCAAGAACCCGCCGCCCGGCACCCCCGCCTGGGTGAAGACCACCCCCGTCCCCCGCTCCGAGGACCCCCGGGCCCGGCAGGTGATGGTCCAGGACCTGGCCTCGCTGATGTGGGCGGCCAACCTGGTCGTCGAGTTCCACACGCCGCAGTGGCGGGCGGGCTCCCAGGCCGTCGCCGACCGGCTCGTCCTCGACCTCGACCCGGGGCCGCCCGCGAGCGTCGTCGAGTGCTGCCTGGTCGCCCGCCACCTGCGCGAACGTCTCGCGGCCGACGGCCTCACGGCGTACCCGAAGACCTCCGGCGCCAAGGGCCTGCACCTGCTCGTCCCGCTGGAGCCGACCCCGTCCGAGCGGGTCTCCGCGTACGCCCGCCGGCTCGCCGTCGACGCGGAGGCGGAACTCCCCCGCCTGGTCGTCCACCGCATGGCCAAGGCGCTGCGGCGGGGCAAGGTCTTCGTCGACCACAGCCAGAACGCGGCGGCGAAGACCACCGCCACCCCCTACACCCTGCGGGCCCGCCCGCTCCCCGCCGTCTCGGCGCCGGTCACCTGGGCGGAGGTCGAGGCCTGCGACTCCCCGGACCGGCTGGTCCTGCTCCTGGACGACATCGCGCCGCGCCTCGACCGGTACGGGGAGCTGCTCGCCCCGCTCCTCGACCCGGCGGCGGCGGGAGCGCTCCCATGAACGCCGACGCCATAGTGCTCCGCCCGCCCCTCGACGTGATGCGGCCCCGGTCCGCCGAGGAGATCCCCGCGCAGGGCGGTGTCCCGGGCGGCCTCCAGTACTCCCTCAAGCTGGACGGCTTCCGCGCCCTCGCCTTCGTCCTGGAGGGGGGCCAGGTCTTCCTCCAGTCCCGGGCCCGCCGCGACCTCTCCCCCGAGTTCCCGGCCGTCGCCGCGTACCTGGGCGAGCGGCTGCCGCCGGGGATCGTCCTGGACGGCGAGCTCTGCGCGTACCGCGAGGGGCGGCTGAGCTTCACCGACCTGCTCCGCTCGCACCGGGAGCGCGAGCGGGCCGGCGTCCCCGTCTCGTACATCGCCTTCGATCTGCTCGCCCTGCCCGGCCACGATCTGCGGGCCCGGCCGCTGCGGGAGCGCTGGGAGCTGCTCGGCGCGGCCCTCGCCGGGACCGGCCCGCCGCTCCAGCGGGTGCTCGCCACGGAGGACGAGGACACCGCGCGGGAGTGGTTCGGGACGCTGCGGGAGGCGGGGGTCGAGGGGATCGTGGCGAAGGCCTGGAACTCGGCGTACCGGCCGGGCGGCAGCTGGTCCTGGCGCAAGGTGCGGTACGCGGACACCCGGGACGCCGTCCTCGTCGGCGTCTTCGGCCCGCCCGACCGCCCGCACGCCGTGCTTGTCCGGCTGCCCGACGGGCGCACCCTGCGCACCAGCCCGCGGCTGACCGGGGCGCAGGCCCGCGAGGTCGCCGAGCTGACGGCGGGGCTCCTCGCGGGGCCGATGGCCGACCCGGAGCACGGGACCGTACGCCCGCTCACCGCCCACCTGCCCGTCGAGCTGCGGATGCCCGCGGGCCGCCAGGACACCGCGCGCTTCGTCCGGGTACGGGAGGCCGGAGGCCACGACGGCACCGGTACCGACACTCCCACCGGCGGCGGTCAAGCCACCGACGGGCCCGCTGGCTGAATCTCCCTCCTGCCCCGTCCCCCTCCCCCTGCGCTCCGTTCAGGACAAACTCACGCAACGCCGCCGCGGCCGCCCGACGGCCCACCCGGTGCGGAACCGGGCCGGTCGGCCGTCCCCCGCGACTGGTATGGACCGGGTGCGGGGGTCCGGTGAGGGTCCTGAGGGGGTCCGGGAGGGGTCCCGGGTGGCTCCGGCGGGGCGACGGGCGGAGCACCGGGTGGCGCAAAGAGAGCGGCCGCGGCGGGGTTCGCCGAGAGCGTCCGGCAGGCGGGCCCTCGTTCTCGGCACGTTGGTGCACACTTGCTGCCTGGTACAGCGCTCACGGGGAAGGCGGCCTGGCATGCTGACGGGGATCGAGGAGGTCGACTGGGCCTCGCTGGGGCATGCGTACGGCCCGGCGGACGATGTTCCGGAGCTCCTGCGCGGCCTCGCCTCCGCCGATCCCGCCGAGCGGGAGAACGCGCTCGACGGCATGTACGGGGCGGTGCACCACCAGGGCGACGTGTACGACTCGACGCTCGCCTGCATCCCCTTCCTCCTCGAACTCGTCGCCGACCCCGAGGTCCAGGACCGGGGCTGCATCGTGGAGCTGCTGACCAGCATCGGCGGCATCGACCTCGGCGACGACGAGGAGCTGGCCGAACTCGACACGGACGACGAGGAGTTCATACCGGCGGCGAACTTCGCGATGGCCGCCGCCGCCATCGCCGCCGGTGCCGACGTCTTCCTCGGTCTGGTCGGCGACCCCGACCCCGAGGTGCGGCTCGCGGCCCCGTGCGCGCTCGCCTCGCTGCACCCCGACCCGGTGCGGGTGCTCGGGCTGCTGCGGGAGCGGCTCACCGTCGAGCGGGACACCGAGGTGCGGCTCGCCCTGGTCGCCGCCGTGGGCCGGCTCGCGCTGCGGCACGAGTCGCTGCGGCCCGAGACCGCCGACTGGCTGGCCTGGCTGTCGCGCGCGGCCCAGGCGCCGGGGCTGCGGCTCGCCGCCCTCGCCCAGCTGGCCCGGGTCGCGCCCGCCGAGATCCCGGACGACGTGGTGGAGCGGGTCACCGTGCTGCTCGAAGAGGTGCGCACCGTGCCGCGCGAGCCGTCCGGGGAGACCCCTCGGGCGGCCACCCCGACCCTCATCGGGCAGGTCCGCGAGCTCCTGGAGGAGCACTCGGCGGGCCGCCCCACGCCGTGGACCGAGGAGCTGCTCCGCACCCTGCACACGGCCCTCGACGACCGGGTGGACGACCGCATCGCGCTGATCCTGGCGCAGCTCCGCAGCCCCGACTGGGGGCAGCGCTCGGACGCGATCTGGCTGTGTGGCGCCTTGATACGGGTGTGGCGCGGGCGGTACGAGGAGGTGGTCCGGCTCGTCGGCGCGCAGCTGAGCGATCCCGAGCCCCGGCTGCGGGAGGCCGCCACCTCCTTCCTGGAGCGCCTCTTCGAGCTGGCGAGCCCGTCGACGGACGCGCTGGCGGCCCGGCTCGCCGCCGCCCCGCAGGGGCCGCTGGGCCTGCCGGGTCCGGGGGCGCGGGCCGGGCGGGGCGGGGCGCTGCTCGCCCTGGCCCGGTGCGGGGACGCGCGGGCGATCCCGCTGCTCGCCCGTGCCCTGGAGGAGGGCGAGGTGCGGCGCGAGCTGCTGTACGCCGTGAAGACGCTGGGCCCGGCGGCGCTGCCGCTCGCCCCGGCGCTGCGGCGCAGGCTGGCCGAGGTGGAGCTGGACGAGCTCCTGTACGACCGGGCGGCGCCGCTGCTGTGCGCGCTGGGCGCGGTCCGGGGCGTGCAGGCGCTGCCGGAGGTGCTGCGGGTGCTGCGCGGGGCGCCGCCGAACCGGCGGGACTGGGTGCGGGAGGCGTGTCTGCGGACCCTGGCGGCGTTCGGGCCCTCGGCCCGGGAGGCGCTGGAGGACGCGCGGGCGCTGCTCGGCTCCGAGTCGGCGGCGGTGTCCTCGATGGCGGCGCAGGCGGTGTGGGCCCTTGACGGTTCGCCGGCGGAGGCGGTGGACGCCCTGGACCGCTGGCTGCGGCCGGGCACCTCGGGCGCCGAGTGGTGCGCGGCGGCGCGGGCGCTGGGCGCGATCGGCCCGGCGGCGGCCTCTGCGGCCCCGGCGCTGCGGGCCGGGCTCGGGGCGCGGGACCTGTGGGTGCGGGTGCGTTCGGCGGCGGCCCTGTGGCGGGTGTCGGGGGACGCGGCGACGGTGCTTCCGGTGCTGCTCGCGGCCTGGGAGGAGAACCGGCACACGCGGGTGACGGTGGCCGAGTGCCTGGCGGAGATGGGCCCGGCGGCGGCGGAGGCGGAGTTCGCGATCCGTACCGAGCTGGCCCGAAGACACCGCCACAACGCGCGCGAGGACGGGGCGGGCTCGCACGACGTGCACGACGACGAGAAGCTGCTCACCCTGTGCCGGGCGGCGCTGGCCCGGATGGAGCGGCACCGGATGTGACGGGGGGCGCCGTGGGTGGTGCCTCCTCGGGAGAGGGCCGGGTAGACAAAAAGGACTTCCCTACGAATAAGGTCTACGGGAAGGGACGGCCCCAGGGCCGATGACATCATCCCCTTCGCCGACCTGGTGAAGTAGAGCGAAGGACTGGAGTGAGAGCGCGCGCGGTACAGCTCATCGGCGCCGTGGCCGTCCCGGCCATGGCGCTGTTCGGCGCGCTCGCGCTGGCCGGCTGCGGCAACCAGGGCGGTCTGCGGAGCGCGGGCCCGACCCCCACCGCCGTGGGGCCCGTGCGGCTCTGGCCCGACCTGCCGCCCGCCACCGATCCGCCGATCGACTACGGCGAGTCCGACACCCAGCGGGTCCCGGGCATCGAGGTCCCCGACAACGACGTCCACTCCGTCGACGCGGTGAGCGTCGTCCAGGCCGAGGTCCGCGCCCACGGCGACGCCCGCAGCGGCGCGGACGGGCTGTACGAGCGGACCGCCAAGGCGATCGGGGCGTGCACCACCGACCGCAAGAACTGCCCGGTGCTCACCCCGTACTACCGCGACCTCACCGGCAACGGCCGCGACGAGCTGATCGTGGGCATCCGGATGCCCGACCAGCAGCTCGGCGTGCGGGTCTACCTCGCCGAGAACGGCGGGCTGACCCGGATCATGTCCACCGTCGACCAGGTGGTCAGCATCGAGCTGGCCGGCCGGGACCTGATCATGCGGGCCAGCTCGGCGGGCATCCCGGGCTACGAGTACCGGACCGCCTGGTCCTGGGACGAGCAGCAGCGCACGATGCTGCCCGCGCGGGACGAGATCGTCCGGGTCAAGCCGCGCGGCGCCGGGACCTCCGTGGTCCCCGCGCCCGCGTTCGTCAGCCCCAGCGCCACCCCGCCCAGGGCCACGCCGGCGCCCGCCGCGCCCGGGGGCGGACGGCCCGAGGTGACCTCGCCCGAGGCGGCGCAGCCCGAGGTGATCCCGTGAGGCGCCCCCGGCTGCCCGCCTGGACCGCGACCCTCACCTGGAAGGCCGCCGTCTTCATCACGGTGATGTGCTGCGCGCTGGCCGCGCTGCTCGGCGTGCTCGTCCATGTGTCGGTGGCCGGCCAGACGGTGAAGGACTCCCGCGACAAGGCGCTCGGCCGGCTCGGCGAGGTCAGCAGACTGTACGAGTCGGGCGAGCCGCTCCCGCGCTTCGCCGGGGTCGACCCGGAGGGGCTGCCCGGCTCACTGCGGGCGCTCGCGCTGCGCGGCGACCGGGGCACGATGGTCACCGAGTACAAGGGCCGCCCGACGATGTGGGCGGCGGGCCCGGCGGACGGCAGGGCGCTGGCCGTCCGGGTCGACTACTCGACCGGCGCGGCCACCATCGAGGGCCTGGACCGCTCGATCCTCGGCTCCTCGGTGCTCGCCATCGGGGTCACCCTGCTCGTCGGCGCGTTCGCGGTCACCCGGATCACCCGGCGGCTGCACCTGACGGCGCAGGTGGCCCGGCGGATCAGCGCCGGCGACCTCGACGCGCGCGTCAACGACCCCCGTACCGGGGACCCTTCGCGCCCCCAGGACGAGGTGGCCACGGTCTCCGGGGCCCTCGACACGATGGCCTCCTCGCTCCAGCGCAAGCTGCAGACCGAGCAGCGCTTCACCGCGGACGTGGCGCACGAGCTGCGCACCCCGCTGACCGGCCTGTCCGCCGCGGCCGAACTGCTGCCCGAGGGGCGGCCGTCGGAGCTGGTGCGGGACCGGGTGCGGGCGATGCGCGGACTCACCGAGGACCTCCTGGAGATCTCCCGGCTCGACGCGGGCACCGAGACCGTCGACCTCGCCGTCCACGACCTCGGCCCGCTCGCCGAGCGGGTGGTGCGCGCCTCCGGCACCCCGACCGAGGTGCGGATCGCGCGGGACGCGACGGTGGAGACGGACAAGCGGCGCCTGGAGCGGGTGCTCGGCAACCTGGTCTCCAACGCGCACCGGCACGGGCTGCCGCCGGTGGTGCTGAGCGTGGACGGCCCGGTGGTGACGGTGCGGGACCACGGCGCCGGATACCCGGAGTATCTGCCGGCCTCGGGCCCGCAGCGGTTCCGTACGGAGAGCGGCGGCAAGGGCCATGGGCTGGGCCTGACGATCGCGGTGGGCCAGGCGGAGGTGATCGGCGCGGAACTGGTCTTCGCCAACGCGCCGGACGGCGGGGCGGTCGCCCGGCTGTCGCTCCCGGAGTACGTGCGCCTCACCGACGGCGACGAGGACGGCGCGGCGCCTCCCGCCGACCCCGGGCGCTGACGGCAGCCGACTCACGGCACACCGTCACACAAAAGGGACA
Source organism: Streptomyces sp. NPDC094032 (assembly GCF_040303965.1). Classification (NCBI taxonomy): domain Bacteria; kingdom Bacillati; phylum Actinomycetota; class Actinomycetes; order Kitasatosporales; family Streptomycetaceae; genus Streptomyces; species Streptomyces sp. NPDC094032. Next base: position 162,065 of record NZ_JBEOUE010000017.1, read on the forward strand.
TAAGGCTTACTGCTTGCTACGTTGCGGACCATGACCCCACCGCCGCCGACGGATCCGAAGGACGCCCGGGACGCGCCCCCGCCGGGACTGCGCATCCCCAAGCGCCGCGGCGTGGAACTCTCCCTCCTCGTCTGCGCCGTCCTCATCTGCGTCTACGGCTACGCCGAGGTCGGCCTGGCCCGCAACGGCGCCGTGCCGCCGGACGCCGCCCGTTACGGCGCCGGGCTCGGACTGCTCGCGCTCCTCGCGCATCTCGCGGTCCGCTGGCGCGCCCCGTACGCCGACCCGCTGCTGCTGCCGATCGCCGTCCTGCTCAACGGGCTCGGCCTGGTCCTCATCTACCGGCTCGACCTGGAGACGCCCGGCGACCGCGCCGCCCCCACCCAACTGGTCTGGTCGACCCTCGGCGTCGGCCTGTTCATCGTGGTGGTGCTGCTGCTGCGCGACCACCGGACGCTCCAGCGGTACGCGTACCTCTCGGTGGCCACGGCCCTGGTCCTGATGATCCTGCCGATCTTCTTCCCGGCGGTGAACGGGGCCAAGATCTGGATCCGGATCGGCGGACTCTCCTTCCAGCCCGGGGAGTTCGCCAAGATCCTGCTCGCGGTCTTCTTCGCCGCGTACCTCGCCGCCAACCGCAACGCGCTCGCCTACACCGGCCGCCGGATCTGGCGGTTCCAGTTCCCCACCGGCCGGGTCCTCGGCCCGATCGTCGCGATCTGGCTGCTCAGCGTCGGCGTCCTGGTCCTGGAACGCGACCTGGGCACCTCGCTGCTGTTCTTCGGCCTCTTCGTGATCATGCTGTACGTGGCGACCGGCCGCACCGGCTGGATCGCCGTCGGGCTCGTCCTCGCCGCGGCCGGCGCCTTCCTGGTCGGCTCGCTCGAACCGCATGTGCACAGCCGGGTGCAGGACTGGCTCGACCCCTTCGCCTCCATCCGGGCCGGCGAGGGGCCCGGGCAGCTCGCCCAGTCGCTCTTCGCCTTCGCCGCCGGCGGCATGCTCGGCGCCGGACTCGGCCTCGGCCACTCGATCCTGATCGGCTTCGCCGCCAAGTCCGACTTCATCCTCGCCACCGCCGGCGAGGAGCTCGGCCTGGTCGGCCTGACCGCCCTCTTCCTGCTGTACGCCCTGCTCGTCGCCCGCGGCTACCGCGCCGGGCTCGCCCTGCGCGACCCCTTCGGCCGGCTGCTCGCCATCGGCCTCGCGTCGATCCTGGCCCTCCAGGTCTTCGTCATCGCGGGCGGGGTGATGGGCCTGATCCCGCTCACCGGCATGGCGATGCCGTTCCTCGCCCAGGGCGGCTCCTCGGTCGTCACCAACTGGATCATCGTGGCCCTCCTGGTCCGGGTCTCCGACTCGGCCCGGGCGCCCCGCCCCGACATGGCGGACAGCGGGGTCATCGCCCCGATCGCGGAGGACGCGAAGTGAGAGACGCGACATGAAGGAAGAGACGTGATCCGCTACATCCGCCGGGCCGCCGCCCTCTGCCTGGTCCTCCTCGTCGCCCTCCTCGTCAACGCGGCCCGGGTCATGGTGTTCGAGGCCGACGCGTACGACGACAACCCGGCCAACCGCCGGATCGCGATCACCCGCTGGGGCGAGCCGCGCGGGGAGATCACCGTGGACGGGCGCCCGGTCACCGGCACCCGCGACAGCGGCCAGCAGCTGCGCTACGAACGCACGTACACCCAGGGCCCGTTGTACGCACCGGTGACCGGCTACGCCTCCCAGACGTACGGCACGACGCTCATCGAGAACGCCGAGGACGCCCTCCTGTCCGGCACCGACCCGATGCTCGCGCCGCTGCCGCTGTGGAGCGACGTCAGCCGCGGCCGGCAGCCCGGCGGCGACGTCGTCACCACCATCCGGGCGCGGATGCAGGAGGCGGCGTACCGAGGCCTGGACGGCAAGCGGGGCGCGGTCGCGGCGATCGAGCCGGCCAGCGGGCGGATCCTCGCGCTGGTCTCCTCCCCCTCGTACGACCCCGGGGTCCTGTCCGGCACGGGCCCGGCCGTCGCCGACTCTTGGAAGCGGCTCAACACCTCGCCCGACCAGCCGATGCTGAACCGCGCGATCCGCCAGACCTACCCGCCCGGCTCCACCTTCAAGATCGTCACCGCGGCGGCGGCGCTCGACGCGGGCGTGGTCACCGACGTCGACGCCCCCACCGGCATCCCCGACCCCTTCGTCCTGCCCGGCACCCGCCAGGTCCTCCCGAACGAGGCCACGGGCTGCGCGGACGCCTCCCTCGCGTACGCGATCCAGTGGTCCTGCAACACGGTGATGGCGGGTCTCGGGGTGAAGGTCGGGCTCACGGACATGGTGACGGCGGCGGGGAAGTTCGGCTTCGACGACACGGGTCTGAAGGTGCCGTCCTGGGTGGCCAAGTCCAACTTCGACACCGACATGAGCGACGACCAGCTGGCCCTGTCGTCGATCGGCCAGTTCGACACGACCGCCACCCCGCTCCAGATGGCGATGGTCGCGGCGGCGGTGGCCAACAACGGCGAGATCGCCTACCCGCACCTGGTGGACCGCACCACCACCTCCGGCGGCACGACCATCGACACCACCGGCCGCCGCAGCTACCGCCAGGCCATGCGCCCCTCGACCGCGAACCAGCTCCAGAACCTGATGGTCCGCGCGGTGGAGGAGGGCACCGGCACCAACGCGGCCATCCCCGGCGCCCGCGTCGGCGGCAAGACGGGCACCGCCCAGCACGGCCTGGGCAACACGGGCACCCCGTACGCCTGGTTCATCGCCTGGGCCCAGGCCACCGACTCGGCCCAGCCGGCCGTCGCGGTCGCCGTCGTCGTCGAGGACGCGGAGGCCAGCCGCACCGACATCAGCGGCGGCGGCAGCGCGGCACCGATCGCGAAGGCGGTCATGGAGGAGGCGCTGCGGCTGGAGGCGGAGGGGCGGGGGCGGTAAGGACGGGCCCACGCAGATGGGCCTCCCCGCGCCGAGCGCGGGAAGGCCCATCTGTCGTGCACTGCTACGGGGAGGACTCGTCCGACCCGTCGCCGGCGTGTTCCTCCGCCAGCCTTTCGAAGAGAGCGTCCACGTCACGGAGTGACATCGGACCGCAGGCCGCTTGGAACGCGTCTCCGTCGCTCCAGGCGATCATCCATCCGCCGTCCGGAAGGTCGTACCTCTCGCGAGGCACGACGACCCCCTCCAGATCCGTTTCGCTCACATCGATCCGAATGTGCCACCCGGGATTGTCCGTCGTGGCCAGCTTGATGCCGAATTCGTGTTCCCATTCCCCGTCGCAGTTGGATGCGTACCAGGACTGGATGAACCGCATCCCTCTGTCCGGATCAGGGGCACCCAATGGGCTTCTCCCAGTCCTCTGGTGCACGAGCCTCTCCGTTCGGAAGGTTCATATGGGGCGTTTCCACCACGGTACCGTCGGAATTCGTGTGCTCCGGTCCCTCAAGGTCGAACCTCTTCACCAACTCGTAAGGAGCCGGGTTCCTGGGGTTCGACTGCGGGGCCCATTCCGCGTACTTCTTGATGCGGCCCGTCGTTCCGTGGAGAACGAAGGTGGTGTGCGGAGCACCGTCGGCGTCCTGATTGGGTCGCTGTCCGGGATTGCGCCCCCGTCCCATGTTGTGCACGAGGACGCTGCTGTCCCCCGCCACGACGTAGTACGTGTGCAGATCCGAGACGGTCAGGTTGTACACCGTCGCGTCCTGACGGGTCCACCGCTCGACCGCCGTGACCTGGACATTGCTGCCGGCACTGGTCTGGAGCCACGCACCCGACGTCAGGTCGGTCGCGTCGATCCACTCCCGCAGCTCGGGCACCCAGAACGGGTGACCGTCGGTCGCGGTGACCTGGGCCGTCTTCGAGCCCTTGGCGCCGTCGACGTCGATCGTGACTCCGACCAGGTGCTTCTCGCCCCGGCCCTTGATCTCGGCGCTGACCGTCTCGACGCGGGTCGCCCCGGTCTTCGGGTCGGTCGCCATGACCTTGTCGCCGGTCCTGACGTCCTCGATGGCCTTGACGGAACCGTCGCCCATCAGCACCTTCGTGCCGGCCACGAAGCTGTTGCCGTTGTTGGGGACCGGGCAGGAACCGCCGCCGCCACCCTCGGCCTTGCCGGAGCCGCCGGAACCGCTGCTGCCGCCGTTGCTGCGGGCCGAGCCGCCGGAGGAGCCGCCGGGCTTGGTGGTGTTGGCCTTGCCACCGCCCTTGGAGTCTCCGCCCTTGCCTCCGCCGCCCTTTCCGCCGCCGCCCGAGGAACTCTTGGGCTTCGGCTGCGAGGAGGCCTTCGGAGCGGCCTTGGCCTGCGCCTTCTTCTGGACCGGGTTACCGGTCTTCTTCTTCGCGGCGGCGGCTATGTCGGCCTTCCTCTTGGCCTCTTCCGCCGCCTTCTTCTTGGCCCGCTGCGCGGCCTCCTTCTTGGCCTTCTCGATCGCGGCCTTCTTGGCCCGTAGCGCGGCCGCCTCAGCCGCCTTCGCGGCCTTCAGCACCGCCTCCGCCGCCGCCTTGGCCTTCTTGAAGGCCTGGATGGCCTCGATGGTGCGGTTGACGGCCTTGAGGACCGACGGGATCTTGCCCAGCTTGGTCCACGGAATGGCACCGACGATCATGCTGCCGCAGGACCACATGTCACCGCCGAAGCAGGCCATGGCGTCGCTGATGCCGATGAAGTCCTTCAGCGCGCTCCAGGCCGCCGAAAGGATCACCGAGCTCAGGGACTTGCCCTGCATCGCCTCGGCCTGCGCGACCTGCGCCGCCGACAGACCCGCGCCCGCGAGGGCCGCGGCCCGCTCCGAGGCGGTCAGGACGATGTCCAGACCGGTCGGGTCGGAGTACGTCACCGGGTTGTTGTGCGCGTACGTGTACCCGTTGGACTGCAGCGGGTCGTTCAGGTCGAGCAGCGGGTCGGCGGACAGGAAGCGTCCGACGACCGGGTCGTACAGACGGGCGCCCAGCGGCTGGAAGCCGGAGGCGTCGTCCCTGGTCTTCCCCAGGAAGCCCAGGTGGGTCTGCAGGTTGGCGCCGGCCGTGTCGACGCCGCGCTGGTTGCCGAACGGGTCCTGCTTGCGCACCCGCACCGGCTGACCGCTGTAGAGGCCGACCTCGGCGTAGACGCTGCCCTGGTGGTCGGAGGCCAGCGCGACCAGGGCGTCGCCGCCCGTGCCGTTGGCGTAGCGCATGACCGCTCCGCCGGGGACGGAGTAGGTGCGCTCGGTGCGGACCAGGATGCCGCCCTGCTGGACGGTGACCTGGGCCTCGCCCAGGTTGAGCGTGGCCTGCTTGCCCTGGATGGTCAGCAGGCGGTCGCCGTCGGGGCCGTAGATGTGACGGGTGTCGTTCTGCGGCAGCCACTGCTGGGCGGCCTGGGCCGCGTCACAGGTGGCGAGCACGATGGCGGTGCCGTTGACGTTCGCCGCGCCCTGCACCGCGAGGCACAGACCGGAGGCGACGTGGGTCAGCTGACCCGAGGCGTTGCGCTTGAGCTGCTGCGCGGCGGTGCCGTTGCACTTCTGGATCTGGACCGCCGAGCCCGCCGTGTTGGCCGCGGGCTGGAGGCACCAGGTGTCGTACACCTCAAGGGTGCCGAGGTTGGCATCGGCCTGGCCCGGGGCCGGGTCGAAGCGCCAGGCCTGCGCCACGGTGTTGTTGCAGCCGTAGAGCTGGATGGCGTTGCCCGCCGCGGCGAGACCCGACTTCAGGTCCAGGCACTTCTGGCCCAGACCCACGTACGGGGTCTTGCCACCGGAGCCCTGACCGGTGATCCGGTCGACCTGACCGTCGTAGGTCCAGGTCAGCTCCTGCTTGTCACCGTTCTGGAGCGAGGTGATCGACTTGGTCTCGCCGGTCAGCTCGTACAGACGCTGGGCCTCGGCCGTCACCTGCGCGCCGGCCGGAGTGGTGTACTTCCGCGTCACCTTGGTCAGCGTGTGCGGCTGGTCCTTGGCGGCGTTCTTGCCGTACTCGTACGTGCTGGTGGCGTCCTTCGCGGTGTCACCGCTCAGGTCCCGCTCGGTCAGCTTGGTGCGGTTGCCCAGCAGGTCGTACTCGTACTCCTGCCAGTAGCCGGAACCGTCCTTGCCGGCGGCGACGTTCAGGGTGCCGTCGGTGTTCTTCGGAGTGGTGCAGTTCGCCTGGTCCTTGGAGGTCCAGGCCGACTTCAGCTGGCCCAGCGGGTCGTACGCGAAGCACTGGCGCTCCTCGATCCCGACGGACTTCTCCTGGATCGAGGTGACGTTGCCGGCCGGGTCGTAGGTGTAGCCGCGGTGGGAGACCAGGTTGCCGCCGACCAGGGAGGCGTCGTTCTTCTCCCGGTAGACCGACTGCTCCTTCAGCTCACCGCTGCCCTCGTCGTACGAGCTCTGGGACCACACCCGGTACGGCTGGGAGCCCAGGGTCGAGCGGAGCACCTGGCCGTAGGCCGAGTAGACCGTCTCGGAGCCGTACCAGTCCTTGCCGGAGATGGAGAGCGGCTCGCCGTCCTTGTTGTAGCGGACGACCAGCTTCTCCGCGGCCAGCTTGCCGACGGCCGGGAGCTCCGCCTCCTCCAGGGCGCCGGTGTCGGCGTAGGAGTAGGTGTACGTGTAGTCCTTGGCGAAGCCCCACGTGTCGACCAGCGACTGCGGGAGCGAGAGCGTGGTCGAGGTCGGCTGGTAGTCCTTCGTGTAGCCGTTGACCTTCTCGGTGTACGCCAGACCGTCCGTGTAGCGCGTGGCGGCGGCGGGCATGCCCTTGCCGCCGGGGACGGTGTCGTACGTGTACTCGGCCAGGAGCGCGCCGGTGGCGCCGCCCAGGCGCTGCTGCTTCGGGCGGGACAGCTCGTCGTAGCCGTTCCACACGGTGCCACGGGAATTGGTGGCGCTGACCATGCGGTCCTGGTCGTCGTAGACGTGCTGGGTGGTGCCGGTGTCGGGGTCGGTCGCCGACTCGATGAGGCCGCGGTGGTCGTAGGTCCACGACCACGGGTGCGTCGGGTCCGCCGAGGCCGTCGCCTTCACGACCTGGCCACGGGAGTTGTACTCGTAGCGGGTCGACGTGAAGCCGCCCGGCGCCGCCGGGTTGAACGTGTCCGTGCGGACGCTGCGGCCGAGTGCGTCGGTGTAGACCCGGTAGGAGGTGTCACCCTGCGGGTGGATCACCTTCGACCAGTCCTGGCCGTACTCGTACTTGGTGGCCCGCTCCGGGTACGCCTTGGAGGAGGTCTCCTTGGTGACGGGGTCCACGTACTTCATGTACGGGGTCTCCTGGACCACGCGGCCCAGACCGTCGTACGTGTAGCGCGTGATGTTCGGGATGGCGGTGTCCGCGAGCGGGGTGAAGAGCTCGCCGGGCTTGGCCTCCCTGGTCAGGTAGGCGTTGTTGGTCTGCCAGACCTCACCGGAGCTGTTGTACAGCGTGTCCGTGACGAGGAAGCCGGCGTCGTTGTTCGCCTCCTCCAGCGACTGCCGCTCACGGCCGAGGCCGTCGTACAGCGTCACCGAGGTCTCGACCCGGTCCTCGTAGCCGCGCGCGTACGTGGTGACGTACGGAGGCTTGCGGATCTTGCGCGAGGCGTCGGTCGGGTCGGTCTCCTCGGCCGGGATCACGTACTCGGCGCGGAAGTCCGGAACCGCCGTCGGCGACGGGGTGCGGCCCGCGGCCCAGGCCTCGGAGAGACGGCCCAGCGGGTCGAACTTGGCCTCGCTGACGTTGCCGTTGGCGTCGGTGGTCTTCAGCGTGGTCGCGCGGCCCGGCTCCAGCTCCTGGACCTGGCTGTGCGAGAGCGGGTTGGTCTCGGTGACCTTGAAGACCTGTCCGGTCGGCGGGTCGAAGGTGGTCGTGCTGACCTTGCCGTCCGAGTCCTTCACGCTGGTCACGCGGCCGACGCTGTCGAAGCCGGTCGTGCCGTTGCTCTGGAAGCCGGTGCCGTCGCCCTTGAGCGACCACGACTCGGTCGCCAGACCGCGGGTGGTGCCGGCGAGCGCGGTGCCGTAGGCCGTGCCGTCGTATCCGGTGCGGAAGGCGCTGCTGAGCGAACCGAGGTCGGCCCAGTTCGCCGCGGCGCACGTGGTCGGCGAGACCAGGACCTGCTTGGACAGACCGATCAGGTTCATGCCCGTGTGGTGCAGGTAGTCGGTCTTGGTGCAGGACTCGTCGCCGGTCCTGCCGGTGTCGCCGAGGGACTCGACCTGGGACGGAAGGCCGTAGGCCGACTCGTACGAGGTGTTCGTCCGCACTTCGCGCACGGTACGCGTGTCGTCGCCGGTGCCCGACGACTTGGTGTAGACGACCTCCTCGGGCTCCGTGACGCGCCAGGCCTTCAGCGGGTCCAGGCCGTCGTCGCGGTTGCGCCGGGCCAGCTCGGTGGCCTCGGGGATCGAAACGCTCCGGGAGAGCCAGTCGGTGTCGGCGTCCGTCGCGTTGGTGTAGCCGAGTTCCTCGGACACGCGGCCCGCGAAGGGCTCACGGTCGTAGACGGTCGTGCCGTCCGCGGCCTTGATCACGTTGCCGTGGACGTCCTTCATCGGCACGGTGTCGCCCATGCCGCGGAAGTAGCGCGTGACGGCCTTCGACTGCTTGCTGCCGATCGCCGGGTCCTCGGAGCCCGTGATCACGGTCGTCTGCTCGGCACCCGCGAACTGCGAGTACGTACGCGTCGACTTCTTGCTGAACTCGGACTCGGACAGCTTCCAGGACGGGTTCTTGTACGCGTACGCCGTCTTCGTCGCGTAGGCGCCGTCGACGTTCGGAAGCTCCTCGATGGACTCCACGACGTACTTGTGGAACCAGTCGATGTCCTCGAACGACGGGTCCGGGTTCCAGAACGTGGGGTAGCAGAGCTCGCTGTTGGCCTTCAGTCCTGCGGTGTCGGTCTTCGTGGGAAGACCCGCGCCGGAGAGGCACTTGCCGGTGATCGGCTTGTACGAGACGACGGTCTCGCCGCCGTACTCGTTGATGACACGCGCGATGCGCAGACGCGAGAAGCCGGGGCGCTGCGGGTTGACCGCCTTGACGCGGTTCGGCATGTCCTCGGTGTTGGACTCGAACCGGACCGGGTTGAGGGAGACGCTCGCGTCGGTGGAGCCGTTGCGGGCGTAGCCGGTGCGCTGGATGGACTCCAGCCACAGGGCGGTGTTCGGGCCGGTCTTCAGCTCGGCGAAGGACTGCTTGAGCTGGTACTCGTCCACGACCTGGCGGGCGGTGGTGTCGGTGCGCCGCTGGGCCGAGGTCGTGATCTTGTCGAGGCGCTTGCGGGTCCAGAAGGTCGGGCCGGCGTTCCAGCACTTCTTCTTGGCTTCGCAGCGGAGGTCGGCCGGAGTGTCGAACCAGGGGCGGTAGTTGCCCGGGTCCTTCGACTTGAAGTTGTCGTCGGTGCAGGTGACCGCGCCGATGGCGTAGCAGCGCTCCGCGACGGTGAAGCCGATGCGGGCCGGGGCCGTGGCCGAGAAGATCGAGTTCTTGTTCTGGCCGTAGTAGATGTGCGACAGGTAGCCGTCGCGGTCGTAGACGACCGGGTCCTTGAAGTTGAAGTTCCGGGCGTAGTAGTTCTGGTCCTTCTTCCACCAGAGCGACATGGCGTTGCCGTGGATGTCCTCGACGTAGTCGAGGGACCAGCGCCAGCCCTGGGTGCAGAAGGAGTTCTTCCAGTCCTCGGTCGTGGCGCCCTTGTAGCAGTCCTCGCCCGCGTGGTTGCCGTAGACCGGGACCGTCAGGACGGAGTCCGTGGTCGGGTCGTCGGCGGCGGTGCCGTTGTCGGACCAGCCCGGCAGCTTGTTCAGGCCGAAGTGGTACTTGGTGCCGTCCTTGGTGGTGACGACCCAGTACTCACCGTCCTTGGCGCCGTTGGCCGTGGCCTGGCCCTTGATCAGCTGGACGGTCGAGCCGTCGCCGTTGGCCGTGAACCACTTGCCCTTGGACGCGTCCCACACCAGCTCGGTCGTCATGCCACCGAGCGAGAGGGTGGCGTTCTCCGAGCCCCAGCACAGGTCCGCGGTCTTGTGCGTGGAGTTGTTGGAGCCGGCCTTCTTGGAGTCCTGGCGGCAGTTGACGTACGTACGGGTGATGGCACCCGCGTTGTAGTCCCAGCCGTCACCGATCCAGGAGGCCTGGTTGTTCGACGACGACGTACGCCCGTCCACGGACTGCGAGGAGTAGCCCAGGCCGACCTTCGGCATCAGGCCGCCGGCGGTCTCCGGGACCTGCACCTGGTACGAGTACGTGAAGGCGCCCGAGGAGGAGCCGGACGACCAGGAGCCGGAGGACAGCAGCGGCGACGCCGTGAAGTCGCCCTGCACCGAGGAGCCGGTGTCGAGCATGCCGACCGCCGAGCCGCCCGCCGCGTTCGCGACGGGCTGGACGCCGTCGCGGTAGGACGCCTTGGTCGCGCCGGAGCGGGCGGTGAAGCCCTCGCCGAGCAGGCCGGCGACCGGGACGGTGCCCGTGACGACCTTGCGGGTCGGGGAGTTCTTCGCCGCGGTGGTCTTCGTCGGCGCGTTCTTCGCCGGGACCGTCTCGACGGTGGAGCTCAGGCGCTCGACCTTGACGGTGGCGTCCTCGTTGCCGGACATCGGCGTCACGCCGGTGTCGTCGGCGCAGTCGCCCGTGGTCGGGGACGAGTAGACGCACTCCGGCAGGAGCACCAGACCGAAGCGGTCGGCGGCCTGCGGGCCGTAGAGGTCGGCGAAGCCGGTGGTGTCGACGGTGAGCGCGACCTCGGCGGCCGGGTCGACCGTCGCGGGCGGGGTCACCTTCATGACCAGACCGGACACGCCCGCGTCCTGCGAGGTGGTCGGCGGCGCGAGGTCGACCTTCCAGTCACCCGCGACGGTGGCCGGGTCGGCGCCCTCGGGGACGCCGAGGGCGATCGGCAGTCCGTTGGTGACCGGAACGGTGGTGCCCGGGGCGGTGGTCGCCGAGAGCGTCGCGTTGCCCGTACCCGAGGTCCACGCGGTGGTGGCCTTCGGGTCGTAGGGGTCGACCGGCACCTCGGGCGCCGTGCTGAGCGTCTTCTGCGCCTCGGCGTCGCCGCCGAGCTCGGTGCTCTTGGGTATCTCCGGGAGTTCGAC
>NZ_JBEOUE010000018.1:0-164629 GCF_040303965.1 Streptomyces sp. NPDC094032
GGGTGTCCGGACTGCGACCTTCACTTCGCTTCGCTCGTTACGGGCGCCGCCACGTCCGGACACCCCCACCCCCGCTCCGGTACCGGCCCCCTCCCCGCCGTTGTTGGGTGCGGGGGTGCTCAGGCGGGTGTGATTTCGCCTGAGCCTCGGGGGATCAGGGTGGTCGGGAGTACGACCGTCTTCGGGGGTTCCTCGGTGCCGTCCAGGCGGCGGAAGAGGCGTTCTGCGGCTGTGCGGCCCAGGGCCGCCGCGTCCTGGGCGATGACGGTGATGCCCAGGAGGTCGGCCAGTTCGATGTCGTCGAAGCCGACCAGGGCCACCGGGGTGCCGTGGGCCGCCAGGACGCGTACGGCCGTGACGGTGACGCGGTTGTTGCCCGCGAAGAGGGCCGTGACCGGGTTCGGGCCGGACAGCATCTGTCGTACGGCCTGTGTGACGCGGGCCGGTTCGGTCGGGCCGAGGGAGATCCACGTGTCGGATACTTCGAGGCCCGCGTCCTCCATGGCCGCGCGGTAGCCGCGCAGGCGTTCCGTGGCCGTGTGGATGCGGGGGCGGTCGCCGATGAAGCCGATCCTGCGGTGGCCGTGGGCGATCAGGTGGGCCACGCCCTCGTGGGCGCCGCCGTAGCTGTCGGAGAGGACGACGTCCGCGTCGATACGGCCCGCAGGGCGGTCCACGAAGACGGTCGCGACGCCCGCCCGGATCTCCGGCTCCAGGTAACGGTGGTCGGAGCCCGCCGGGATGACGATGAGTCCGTCGACGCGGCGCGCGCAGAGGGCCAGCGCCAGTTCCTGCTCGCGGTCCGGGTCCTCCGCGCTGGAGCCGTTGATCAGCAGTGCCCCGTGGGCCCGGGCGACCTCCTCCACGGCGCGGCTGAGGGGGCCGTAGAACGGGTCGGCCAGGTCCTCCAGGACGAGGCCGACCGACGCGGTGCGGCCCTTGCGCAGCACCCGGGCGCTGTCGTTGCGGCGGAAGCCCAGGGAGTCGATGGCCTCCTGGACGCGCCGTTCGGTGTCGGGGGTGACGCCGGGCTCGCCGTTGACGACCCGTGAGACGGTCTTGAGGCCGACGCCCGCTCGGGCGGCCACGTCCTTCATCGTGGGCCGGTTGCCGTATCGGTGCTCGGGGCGGCGGGCGGTGTCGGCCACGGTGTGCGGGTCCTCCGTCGGTATCGATCTCGTTGCTGTCGAGCATAGGCCCTGGACAACGTTGTCAGAGGTGGGAAGACTGTAGGTCGCTGCCGCCGTCCCACGGAGACCCCATGAGCACTGACCTCGTCGTCGCCCTCGACATCGGCGGCACCAAGATCGCCGGTGCGCTGGTCGACGGAGCCGGCCGGATCCGTGTCCGGGCGCAGCGGGCGACGCCCGCGCAGGAGGACGGCGAGACGGTCATGGGTGCGGTCGGGGCCGTGCTCGACGAGCTGGGTCGTTCGCCGTTGTGGGGTTCGGCCGGCGCGGTCGGCATCGGCAGTGCGGGGCCCGTCGACGCCTCCACGGGCACCGTCAGCCCGGTCAACGTGCCCGGTTGGCGGGACTTCCCGCTGGTCGAGCGGGTCTCCGGTGCGGCCGGGGGGCGTCCTGTCACGCTCGTCGGCGACGGGGTCGCCATGACGGCCGCCGAGCACTGGCTGGGTGCGGCGCGGGGGCATGAGAACGCGCTGTGTCTCGTGGTGTCGACCGGGGTGGGCGGTGGGCTCGTTCTGAACGGGCGGGTTCATCCTGGTCCGACGGGCAACGCCGGGCACATCGGGCATATGAGTGTCGATCTCGATGGTGAGTCCTGTGCCTGTGGTGGGCGTGGGTGTGTCGAGCGGATCGCCAGTGGGCCGCACATCGCTCGGCGAGCTCTGGAGGGTGGCTGGCGGCCCGGGCCCGACGGGGACGCCTCCGCTGCCGCTGTGGCTGTCGCCGCTCGTGCGGGCGACCCCGTCGCCCTCGCCTCCTTCGAACGGGCCGCGCAGGCGCTGGCGGCCGGGATCGCCGCCACCGCCTCCCTGGTCGAGATCGACATCGCCGTCGTCGGCGGGGGAGTGGCCGGGGCGGGCGAGGTCCTCTTCGGTCCGCTCCGGCGGAGCCTGCGGTCCTACGCCACGCTGTCGTTCGTGCGGGGCCTCACCGTCGTCCCCGCGCTCACCGGGACCGACGCCGGACTCCTCGGGGCTGCGGCGGCCGTACCCCGCACGTGATCCGTCCCGAAGTGTTACGCGGCCGGGGCCGGACCGGTTCCAGCCCGTGGCACTCCCGGGGGGTTTCCGTGGCAGGGTGGTGCGGGCAAGCCACAGGGGGCATACGAAGAGGGGGAACCGTGATCGTCTGGATCAACGGTGCGTTCGGCGCGGGGAAGTCCAGCACCGCGCGCGAGCTGGTCGATCTGATCCCGAACAGCACCCTGTACGACCCGGAGCTCATCGGTGGCGGCCTGAGCCTGCTGCTTCCGCAGAAACGTCTCGCTGAAGTCGACGACTTCCAGGACCTCGGGATCTGGCGCCGGCTCGTCGTGGACACCGCCGCCGCGCTGCTCGCCGAGGTCGGTGGGGTGCTCGTGGTGCCGATGACCCTGTTGCGGCAGGAGTACCGGGACGAGATCTTCGGCGCGCTCGCCGCCCGGAGGGTCGAGGTGAGACATGTCGTCCTCACTCCGGGTGAAACGATCCTGCGTCACCGGATCGACACGCGCAACGAGCACCCCGGCGATCCCGACGCCGAGGACCGGGCCCGTCGTTGGTGTCACGCCCACATCGAGCCGTACCGTGCCGCCTTCGGTGCCTGGCTCCGTGACGACGCCTACGCCGTCGACAACAGCGAGCTCACCCCGGCCGAGGCCGCGCGGGCCGTCGCCGACGCCCTCGACGCGGGGTTCGCCGCCCCCTGCGACATCGTCCAGACGCCCGAGCCGACCGGCGAGACCGTCGCCGCGGGCGTGCTGCTCTTCGACGAGCAGGACCGCTTCCTCCTCGTCGACCCCACCTACAAGCCCGGCTGGGAGTTCCCCGGCGGCGTCGTCGAGCCCGGCGAGCCGCCCGCCCGCGCGGGCATGCGCGAGGTCGCCGAGGAGATCGGACTCGAACTCGGCGCGGTGCCGAGGCTGTTGCTGGTCGACTGGGAGCGCCCCCAACCGCCCGGCTACGGCGGCCTCCGGCTCCTGTTCGACGGCGGCCTCCTCCCCGCCGCCGAGGCCGACCGGCTCCTGCTGCCCGGCGCCGAACTCCGCGCCTGGCGCTTCGTCACCGAGCAGGAGGCCGCCGACCTCCTCCCCCCGATCCGCTACCACCGCCTCCGCTGGGCCCTCCGCGCCCGCGAACGCGGCACCGTCCTCAACCTGGAGGCCGGAACACCGGTCGACTGAGAGGACGCGCGCCCTAAGGCCTGTCCGGGCCGTTCGGCACCGGCGTGGCCTGGTGGTAGTAGAGCCGGAACCGGCCGGCCGCGTCACGGCGCCAGATCGACGAACGGCGGGCGTGCCGGTCCTCGATACGGGTCTCGTAGGTGAGGTGGACGACTCCTGGGGCCAGGACCGTGCCCTCGAAGCGCTCCGCCGTGATCGGCGTGCTGTTCTCGGTGCCGCCGTGGAGCGTGGGCAGGGCGGCGATCATCTCCGCGCGCGTCCACCGTCGCCCGGAGGCGCCGACCTCGATGAATTCGGGGTCGAAGAGGGCTTCGGCGAGGGCACCGGAGAGGCGGACGGAGGGGTCGTGGAGGCTTCGCTCCCGGTCGATCGCCTCGGTGATGTCGGGATGCTGCGGGAGCGCCTCGGCCGCCTTCCTGAGCTGCTCGGGTGTGTCCGTCGTCACCGGGGTGCCGTGGCCGCAGCACAGGATCGTCGGGTTGAGGGTGGCCAGGCGGCGTAGTGAGGTCATGGCTTGGGGGCGGTCCGTGTGGAAGACGCCGAAGGTCACGCCCTGGACCGTGGCGACCGTGTCGCCGGTGAACAGCACGCCGTGGTGCGGGAGATGGAGCGCCAGGGAGCCGGGGGTGTGACCCGGGGTGTGGAGGACCACCGCGCCATCGCCGAAGGGGAGCTCCTCGCCGTCCGTCAGCTCACGGTCCACCCGGGTCGGTGGGGCCTCCGGGACGGTCAGGCCGTGCTCGTACAAGGGGAGCTCCCAGTCGAGCAGGTCCGGCTCGGGGACCGGGAGTTCGCCCCGGATCACCGGGGCGTCCAGCGCGTGCGCCAGGATCTCGGCGCCGAAACGGTCCGCCAGCTCCTGCGCCGCGCCCACATGGTCGCGGTGGCAGTGGGTGAGGACGATCCGGCGGATCCGGGACGGGTCCAGGCCTCCGTCGCGCAAGGCCGCCTCGATCGCGTCCGCCGCGCCCGCCCACCCCGCGTCCACGAGGGTGAGCTCCGTGTCGTCCTGCCACACGTACGCCTGGCCGATGGGCAGGCGCAGCATGTGCAGCCGGGGGGTGATCCGGACGAGTTCGACCGGGTGGGTGGCGGCGGGTGCGTGGTCTGGTGCGCTCATGGGGTGAACGTACGGTCCGGACGGCGTCCGGCGCGGGGGACTTCGCTCTGGGCGAGTTACGCCCAGAGCGTCATCCCGGTCAGGGGCGCTGGGTCACGCCCGCTTGGAGGCCGCGTAGTTCAGCAGGAAGTGCGCCTCCGCCACCGACAGGCGCTCCAGCTCCTGCGGCGACACCGACTCGTTCACCGCGTGGATCTGCGCCTCCGGCTCGCTCAGGCCGATCAGCAGGATCTCCGACTCCGGGTACAGCGCGGCCAGCGTGTTGCACAGCGGGATCGAGCCGCCCATGCCCGCCGCCTGCATCTCCTCGCCCGGGTACGCGACCCGCATCGCCTCCGCCATCGAGGTGTACGCCGGGCTCGACGTGTCCGCCTGGAACGCCTGGCCCTGCCCGACCTGCTCCATGCTCACCCGCGCGTTCCACGGGGTGTGCTTCTCGATGTGCGCGTACAGCAGCTCGGTCGCCTTCACGGCGTCCTGGCCCGGCGGCACCCGCAGGCTGATCTGCGCGCGGGCGGTCGACGGGATCGACGGCGTGGCACCGGCCACCGGGTGCGCGTCGATGCCGATCACGGTCACCGCCGGCCGCGCCCAGATCCGGTCCGCGACCGTGCCGCGGCCCGTCAGGTCCACCCCGTCCAGCACCTTGGCGTCCTTGCGGAAGTCGGCCTCCGGGTACTGCAGGCCCTCCCACACCGCGTCCGCCGGCAGCCCGTCGATGACGGTCGCGCCGCTCTCGTCACGCAGCGAGTCCAGTACGCGGATCAGCGCGGCGAGCGCGTCCGGCGCGGCGCCGCCGAACTGGCCCGAGTGCAGGTTGCCCTGGAGCGTATCGATCGTGACCCGGATCATCGTCATGCCGCGCAGCGTCGCCGTCACCGTCGGCAGGCCCACCCGGAAGTTGCCCGCGTCGCCGATGACGATCGCGTCGGCGGTCAGCAGCTCGGGGTGCGCCTCCGCGTACCGCTCCAGGCCACCGGTGCCCTGCTCCTCCGAACCCTCCACGATCACCTTGACCGTGACCGGGACGCCGCCGTTCGCCTTCAGGGCGCGCAGCGCCAGCAGGTGCATGATGAAGCCGCCCTTGCAGTCGGCGGCGCCGCGCCCGTACCAGCGCCCGTCCGCCCGCTCGGTCAGCTCGAACGGCGGGGTCACCCAGGCCGACTCGACCAGCATCGGCTGCACGTCGTAGTGCGCGTAGAGGAGGACCGTCGGGGCGTCGGCCGGGCCGGGCAGCACGCCGTAGACGGACTGCGAGCCGTCGGGGGTGTCGAGCAGCGCCACGTCCTGGAAGCCCTCGGTGCGCAGCGCGTCCGCCACCCAGTTCGCGGCGGCCTCGCACTCGCTGCGCGGGGCGACGGCCTCGTCCGCGACCGACTGGAAGGCCACCAGCTCCGTCAGCTCCGCCTTGGCGCGGGGCATCAGGGAGGCGACGGTCTCGGCGATCGGATTCGCGGTCATGGGCACGCTCCTGGTGGGTGCGACGTTGTGACGTTATGAGCGCGTCGCCGTGTATCGGTTGTACGGCGAACGCATGGCCGATCCTACGGCGCGGGTCGGCCCGGGGCGGCGCCCTGCTGCCCGGCTACCGGGTCGTAGGATGCGTGCAGAGCAGGAACCACCGGTCGGATCAGGAGCAGAAGCACATCGTGAGCAGCGAGAACGCAGACGCCGGAGCGGCGGAGCCCGGCGCGGCCGGAGCGGAATCGGTGGGTCCGGACGGGGGTCCGCCCCTGGTCTGGGACGTCGTCGTGGTGGGTGCCGGACCGGCCGGAGCCTCCGCGGCGTACGCGGCGGCCGTCGCCGGCCGCCGGGTGCTGCTCCTGGAGAAGGCCGAGCTCCCCCGCTACAAGACCTGCGGCGGCGGCATCATCGGCCCCTCGCGCGACGCGCTGCCGCCCGGTTTCGAACTGCCCTTGCAGGACCGGGTCAAGGCCGTCACCTTCTCGCACAACGGGCGCTTCGCCCGCACCCGCCGCTCGCGCCGCATGCTGTTCGGGCTCATCAACCGGCCCGAGTTCGACGCCCAGCTCGTCGAGCACGCGCAGAAGGCGGGCGCCGAGCTGCGCACCGGAGCCACCGTCACCCGTGTCGAGCAGCACGGGCAGGCCGTGCCCGACCGCCGCACGGTCGCCGTGGTCCTCGCGGACGGCGAGACCGTCCTGGCCCGTGCCGTGGTCGGCGCCGACGGAAGCGCCAGCCGGATAGGGGCGCACGTCGGGGTGAAGCTGGGCCAGGTCGACCTCGGTCTGGAGGCGGAGATCCCCGTACCGCCGTCGGTGGCCGAGGACTGGAAGGGGCGCGTCCTCATCGACTGGGGCCCCCTGCCGGGCAGTTACGGCTGGGTCTTCCCCAAGGGCGACACGCTGACCGTGGGTGTCATCTCGGCGCGCGGCGAGGGCGCCGCCACCAAGCGCTATCTGGAGGACTTCGTCGCCCGGCTGGGCCTCGCGGGCTTCGAACCGGCCCTCTCCTCCGGCCATCTGACCCGCTGCCGCACGGACGACTCGCCGCTCTCCCGCGGCCGGGTCCTGGTCTGCGGCGACGCGGCGGGCCTGCTCGAACCGTGGACGCGCGAGGGCATCTCCTTCGCGCTGCGTTCGGGCCGGCTGGCCGGTGAGTGGGCGGTGCGGATCGCCGAGGCGGGCGACGCGGTCGACGCGCGCCGGCAGGCGCTGAACTACGCCTTCGCCATCAAGGCCGGTCTCGGCGTCGAGATGGCTGTGGGCCGCCGGATGCTGGCCCTGTTCGAGCGGCGTCCGGGGCTGCTGCACGCGACCATCACCGGGCTGCGTCCCGCGTGGAACGCGTTCGCCGACATCACGCGCGGCTCGGCCACCCTGGGCGGCCTCGTCCGCGGCAACGGGTTCGCGCGCCGCGCGATCGACCTGCTGGACCGTCGCATGGACACCGAGTCGGGCGTGGGCCCGGCGGGCCGGGGCGTCGGCTCCCGCAAGGACGAGGAGCCCGGGCGGGACGAGCCGGTGGCGGACGTCGCTCCCGCCGCCGAGGTGGAGCCGGGTGAGCGCGGGGCCTCGGCCTCCGACGGCACGCAGGTGCCGGGGGCTTCCTGAGGTAGGTGACGGCCGGCCGGATCCGGCCGCGTGGGACGTGTGGACGAGGGCGGTACGGATTTGATCCGTGCCGCCCTCACTTCGTGACGGTGATGCGGAAGACCGGGTGGTCGGGGGCGGCGGCCGCCAGTTCGGCCTCGGAGGACTCGGCGGTCACGCCCTGGAAGTACTGGTTAACCTCCCAGCCCCAGCGCTTGAGGTAGCCGCGCAGCACCTCCGGCTTCTCGGCGTCCGGGATCTCGACCGCGGTGAAGTGCCGCACCTTCCGGCCGACCCGCAGCTCACCGCCGCCCGCCGCCCGCATGTTGCGGACCCACTGGGAGTGGCCGCGGGCCGACACCAGGTACTGGGCGTCCCCGTGCTCGTACGGGTTGACCGGGATGCGCTGCATCTGGCCGCTCTTGCGGCCCCGCACGGACAGCTCGGCCGAGCCGAGCAGGCTGACACCGTGCCGGGCGAGCCAGCCGACGATGCCGTTGAAGCGGATGGCGAGGGGGCTGCCCTGGAGGTAGTAAGGCTGGGGGTGGGGCTGGGAGGTCGACATCTGGGGCTCCTGTGGCGTGACGTGCGTGACGTGGGGTGATTCGGAGCGGTGCTCCGTTTTGTGAGCACTGCTCTCGCTTGACATCATCAGTGTGCACGGATCGGCGCTCCATTGCAAGAGCAGTGCTCTCGTTTCGGTGCGGTGCTCCGAGACGTGGCACACTGCTCTCCATGACCCCCGTTCAAGGAGCCCGCGCCCGCGCCCGCGTCGAGATCACCGCGGCCATCAAGGACGAGGCCCGCACCCAGCTCGCCGCCGAGGGCGCCGCCAAGCTCTCCCTGCGCGCCGTCGCCCGCGAGCTCGGCATGGTGTCCTCCGCGCTGTACCGCTACTTCCCCAGCCGCGACGACCTCCTCACCGCGCTCATCGTCGACGCCTACGACGCCGTCGGCGCCGCCGCCGAACAGGCCGACGCCGCCGCGGCGGCCAAGGCCCCCGACGACCACCTCGCCCGATGGACCGCCGTCTGCCGGGCCGTCCGCGTCTGGGCCGTCGCCCACCCCCACGAGTACGCGCTCATCTACGGCTCCCCGGTCCCCGGCTACACCGCCCCCCAGGACACCGTCGGCCCCGCCTCCCGCGTCGGCCTCGTCCTCGTCTCGCTCGCCCGTGCCGCGTACCAGGGCCGGGGCATCGCCCTCCCGCCCCTGGCGCCCGCGCTGCGACCCGAGGCCGAGCGGCTCGCCGCCGACCTGACGCCCGACCTGCCGCCGGCCCTCGCCGCCGCGCTCGTCGCCGCCTGGGCGCAGCTCTTCGGGCTTGTCTCCTTCGAGCTCTTCGGCCAGTTCCACCGGGTCGTCGAGGACCGGGACGCCTTCTTCACCGCCTCCGCCGAGCGCCTCGGCCGCGAGGTGGGGCTGCTGCCCGGCGCCTGACGCGGCGGCGGGACGCCCGTACTCCCTCGGGAGTACGGGTGAGCACCCCGCCCGGCTGACGCCCCGGCGCCCCGGGCCCGTCTAGCGTGGCGCCATGGACGCGCATCCGACGAGAGATCCCGGCCACGGCGGCCCGCCGTGGCCGCGCCGGTGGCAGTGGGCGGCACGCGAGCCGGGCGGCGGGCTGCCCTGGCGCTCCACGCTCCTCGTCGCCGTCCTCGTCCTGGTCGGCACGGGCTTCGCCGCCCACAACCAGCCCGGCCGGCTCGCCCTCGACGTCCTCGGCCGCGCGCTGCTCCTGCTCGCCTGCGCCCCGCTGATCCTGCGCCACCGGCACCCCGTCCCGGTGGTGTTCGGCGTGTCGGCGGCCACCCTCGGGTACCTGGCGGCGGGTTACCCGTACGGCCCGGTGTTCGCCGCCGTCGCCGTGGCCTGCTTCGCCGCCGTCGTGCACGGGCACCGGCGGGCCGCCTGGTGGGCGCTCGGGCTGCTGTGGGCCGGGCATCTGCTGCTCGCGCACTGGCTCTACCGCTGGCTGCCGCCCGCCGGCGACGGCCCCGCCCCCTGGGGGCAGGAGCTGCCGGTCGCCGCCTTCGCCGTCGCGATCCTCGCCGCCGCCGAACTCGCCCGGGTCCGCCGTGAGCAGTGGGCGAAGGAGCGGGCCGAGCGGGCCGCCGCCGAGCGCCGCAGGGCCGACGAGGAGCGGCTGCGGATCGCCCGCGAGCTCCATGACGTCCTCGCCCACTCGCTCTCCGTCATCAACGTCCAGGCCGGGGTCGGGCTCGCCCTCCTCGACGCCGACCCGGCCCAGGCCCGTACCGCCCTCACCACCATCAAGGCGGCCAGCAAGGAGGCCTTGGGGGAGGTACGGCAGGTGCTCGACACCTTGCGGGCCCCGGGCGACGCGCCCCGCGCCCCGGCGCCCGGCCTCGACCGGCTGCCCGAGCTCGTCGAGCAGGCCGCGGCCGCCGGGCTGACTGTGCGGACCAGGGACGAGGGGCGGCGCAGACGCCTGCCGCCCGGCACGGAGCTCGCCGCCTTCCGGATCGTGCAGGAGGCGCTGACGAACGTGGTCCGCCACTCCGGCTCGCGGACCGCCGAGGTCGTCCTCGGGTACGGTCCGGACGCGCTCGTCCTGAGCGTCGACGACGAGGGTCCGGCCACCGGCGGCGACGCGGGCGGCAGCGGCAACGGACTCGCCGGGATGCGGGAGCGGGCCGCCGCGCTCGGTGGCACCATCGAGGCGGGCACCCGGCCGGACGGCGGCTTCCGGGTGCGCGCCACCCTCCCCGTACGCCCTGAGGAGCCCTCGTGATCCGTGTCGTGCTCGCCGACGACCAGTCGCTCGTCCGGGCGGGCTTCCGCGCCCTCCTGGACGCCCAGCCGGACATCGAGGTCGCCGGTGAGGCCGCCGACGGCGAGGAGGCCGTCGCCCGGGTGCGTGAACTGCGGCCGGACGTCGTCCTGATGGACATCCGGATGCCGCACCTGGACGGCCTCGCCGCCACCCGCCGGATCACCGCCGACCCGGCGCTCGGTACGGTCCGGGTGGTGATGCTGACGACCTTCGAGCTCGACGAGTACGTCTTCGAGGCCATCCGCTCCGGTGCCTCCGGCTTCCTCGTCAAGGACACCGAGCCCGAGGAGCTGCTGCGCGCGGTGCGCGCGGTGGTGGACGGCGACGCGCTCCTTTCGCCGGGGGTGACGCGGCGGCTCATCGAGGAGTTCGCGGCCCGTTCCAAGCCGCCCGCGCGCACCACCGGCCTCGACGAACTCACCGAGCGCGAACGGGAGGTGATGGCGCTGGTCGGCATCGGCCTGTCCAACGACGAGATCGCCCGCCGTCTGGTGGTCAGCCCGCTCACCGCCAAGACCCATGTGAGCCGCGCGATGGTGAAGCTGGGCGCCCGCGACCGGGCCCAACTCGTCGTCCTCGCCTACGAGTCGGGCCTGGTCCGGCCGGGCTGGCTGGGCTGAGCGGGACTCAGACGGCCGAGTCGTCGCGCCACAGCCGGGCGAGGGCGGTGTCGCCGGTGACGGTCACCGCGTCCTGCGGAAGGCGGTTCCACAGCGTCATGTAGAGCCGGTCGGCGGGTCCGCTCAGCTCGCAGTCGGCCGGGCCGTCCGCGCCCGTCTCCGTCCGGGGGACGTCCTGGGACAGATGGACGGTCCACAGCCCGTCGCTGTCGGTGGTGCGGATCCGCAGGGTGCGCGGCCGGTCGGTGCGGACCCGGCTGCGGTCGCGGCCGTGGAAGCCGCGCAGCAGCTCGTCGATCCCGTCGGCGGCGATGTCCGGGTCGACGTGGCCGGGCCCGGCGCCGAGCGCGGACTCGGCGTCGGCGCGGTGCACGGTCGTCTCGTGGTTCTGCCGCCGGGCCCAGAAGGCGCGCGGCGACGGGGCCGGCAGGAAGGTCCAGCACTCCAGGTCCTCCGGGGCGCCGCGCAGGGCCTCGACGAGCCGGGCGTGGCCCTCGCGGGTGTACGCGAGGAGCGCGTCGCCGTCCAGGTCGGTCTCCGGGCCCGGGGAGAGGAAGGAGGTGCGGCCCTCGGCGACGTAGGCGGTGGCCCAGCGGTGGACCGTCGTGGTGTGCCGCAGCAGGTCCCGGACCCGCCAGCCCGGGCAGGTCGGGACCTCGGCGTCGGTTCCGGCCGACGTGGCGGCGTCCAGGAGTGCCTTGCCCGCCGTGTCGAGCGCGTCGATGTGCGTGTCGGTGCTCAGGGTGTCCATGGAGCGGATTATGGCGCCCCGGTCGGACAGCGCGGTCACCGGTGACGTGGGGGCGGGCTTCCTCAACTCCCGCCGTCGGCCCGCCTGTCGCGGGTCGCGTAGCCCATGGCGGCGGCGCCGGCGGCGAGGAGGGCGACGGTGGTGAGGGCGACGGGCAGGGAGAACCAGTCGGCGAGGAAGCCGATGGAGGGCGGGCCGAGCAGCATCCCGCCGTAGCCGAGGGTCGAGGCGGTCGCGACGCCGCTCGGGCCCGCGAGGGCGCCGGCGCGGGCGACGGCGACGGGGAAGATGTTGGCGAGACCGAGGCCGGTGACGGCGAAGCCGAGCAGGGCCGCCCACACGGTCGGCGCGAGCGCCCCGAGGAGCATGCCCGCGGCGGCGGTCAGTCCGCCCGCGACGAGGGTGCGGGTCTGGCCGAGCCGTTCGAGCAGGGCCGTGCCGGACAGGCGTCCGGCCGTCATGGTCAGCGCGAACAGCGCGTACCCGGCCGCCGCGATGCCCGGGTGCGCGTCCAGGTCCTGCGCGAGGTGCAGGGCGCCCCAGTCGGCCAGGGCTCCTTCCCCGTACGCCGTGCACAGCGCGATCACGCCGAACACGAGCACGGCCTTGCGGGAGCCGGTGGGCCGCGCGGCGGAGGGGTGCGCGGGGAGTGCCTCCGGCGGGGCGGGGGAGGGGTGACGCAGGAGTACGGGTCCGGCGGCGGCGGTCAGGACCAGTCCGGCGACGGTGAGGCCGAGCAGGTGCGCGGTGGGCGAGAGGCCGCCGGCGACGAGCCCGCCGAGCCCGGCGCCGACCATGCCGCCGAGGCTGAAGGCGGCGTGGAAGCTGGGCATCACGGGCCTGCGGAGCGCGGCGACGAGGTCGACGGCGGCGCTGTTCATGGCGACATTTATCCCGCCATACGCGGCGCCAAAGGCCAGCAGGACGAGGCCGAGGGCGAGCGGGGAGTGGGTGAGGGGCGGCAGCGCGAGGGAGAGCGAGAGGAGGATGGCGGTGACGACGGTCACGGGGTGGCTGCCGTAGCGGCGGCAGAGGCGCCCGGTGAGCGTCATGGTGACGACGGCGCCGGCGGAGACGCCGAGGAGGGCGAGTCCGAGGTCGCCGGCGGAGGCGCCGGTCTGCTGCTTGATGGCGGGGATGCGGACCACCCAGCCGGCGAAGAGGAAGCCGTCGAGGGCGAAGAAGAGGGTCAGGGCGGAGCGGAGGCGGGACAGGGGGAGGGGAGCGGTGTCTCCGCTGGGTCCCCCCGATACGGCCGTCCGTACTTTGTTTAGTAGCGGCACAAACTCAGGATAGGGGTGGCGGGGCCCAGGATTCAAGACGGGCTCCGGCGGGCCCGTCGCGGCCGTTCCCGGCCGGGGGAGCGGGCGAGACCCGGCCAAAGCGAGGGCGGCGGGGGCTCGGGGCGGGCCGATCATGGGAGACTCGGGCCCATGAACGGCAAGGCGACGACGACCACGCGGACACGGCTGGACAGGGGGCGCAGCGCGCTCGGACCCGCGCTGGAACTGGTGCACACGGGCCGGGCGCCCACCCGGGCCGTCCTCACCGCCGAGCTCGGTGTGACCCGCGCCACCGCCGGAGCCGTCGCCGCCGAACTGGAGGCGCTCGGCCTCATCCGGGTCGACTCCAACCCCGGCGCCGCGGCCGGCTCGCAGGGGCGCCCCTCGCACCGCCTGTCGGTCGACGAGAAGGGCCCCGTCGCGCTCGCCGCGCAGGTCCACGCCGACGGCTTCCGCGCCGCCCTCGTCAGCCTCGGCGGCACGCTCGTGGCCACCGCCCCCGGCTGCGTCACCGTCTCCGCCGACCCCGCGCAGGTGCTGGGCGCCGTCGTCGAGGCGGGGGCCGGGCTGCTCCGCGAGACGGGCCGCCGCTGCGTCGGCGCGGGCCTGGCCGCGCCCTCTGCCGTGGCCGAGCCCGAGGGGACCGCGCTCAACCCGCTGCACCTCGCCTGGCCCGCGGGCGCGCCGGTCCGCGAGATCTTCGCCGAGCGGGTGCGGGCCGCGGGGATCGAGGGCCCGGCCTTCACCGGCAACGACGTGAACCTCGCCGCCCTCGCCGAGCACCGCCACGGCGCGGGGCGCGGCGCGAAGGACCTGCTGTGCGTGGCCACCGGGCATCGCGGTGTCGGCGGCGCGCTCGTCCTCGACGGGCGCCTGCACACGGGGAGTTCGGGCCTCGCCCTGGAGGTCGGCCACCTCACCGTCAACCCGGAGGGCCGCCCCTGCCACTGCGGCTCCCGTGGCTGCCTCGACGTCGAGACCGACCCGCTCGCCTTCCTCACCGTCGCCGGCCGCGCCCCCGGCCCCGAGGTCTCCCTGCTCCAGCAGGCCCGCGACCTGCTCCGCGACCACGCCGACGACCCCGGAGTACGGGCCGCCACCGAGGAACTGATCGACCGCCTCGGCCTCGGCCTGGCCGGCCTGGTCAACATCCTCAACCCGGACCGCATCATCCTCGGCGGCCTCCACCGCGAACTCCTCAACGCCGACCCGGGCCGCCTCCGCGCCGTCGTAGCCGACCGCAGCCTCTGGGGCCGCAGCGGCGGCGTCCCGATCCTCCCCTGCACCCTGGACCACAACAGCCTGGTAGGCGCCGCCGAACTCGCCTGGCAGCCGGTGCTGGACGACCCGCTCGCGGCGCTGGGGGGGTTGGTGGGGGCCGAGTAGGGGCGCGTCGGGCCGGGGTGCCCCGTCCTGAGCCTCTGGCCCCGGCCGCTGCGCCGCCGCAAAACCGCTGGGATCGCAGGTCATGGCCGACTAAGGTCCCGGCTCATGACTGTTGATGATCTTCCGCCGCGCTTCGGCAGCGGCCTCGTCTTTCACGGACCCCTCTCCGAGGGCAGGGCCGGGCGGCTCGTGGCGCGGATCGCGGCGGCTTCGCCGGGGTCGGTGCTCGACATCGGGTGTGGGCAGGGCGAGTTGATGCTGCGGGTGCTGGAGGCCGTGCCCGGGGCCGAGGGGGTCGGGATCGACATCGACGGGGACGAGCTCGTCCTCGGGCGGGAGCTCGCCGCCGGGCGGGGGCTCGCCGAACGGGTCGAGTACGTCGAGGAGTCCGGGCTCGGCACCGCGCACGGACCCGCCGACGCGGTGCTGTGCCTCGGGTCGGGTCAGGCCCTGTGCGCGGAGGGCACGTACGACCTGGGGGTCATCCTGCGCGAACTGCGCCGCCTGGTACGGCCCGGCGGACGCGTCCTGCTCGGTGAGGGCTTCTGGCAGCGCACCCCCACCGAGGCGGAGCTCGCCACGATGTGGCCCGGCGCCGCCGTGGGCGACCACCCGCCGCTCGCGGAGCTCGTCGAGCTCACGGTCGCGGCGGGCTTCCGGCCCCTGTGGGTCGAGACCGCCGGCGACGAGGAGTGGGAGGAGTTCGAGTCCGGGTACCGGCACGACCTCGAACTCTGGCTCGCCGCGAACCCCCGGCACCCGCTGGCCGCCGAGACCCGTGCCCGCGTCGACCGTCAGCGCGCGGCCTGGCTCGGCTACCGGGGGCTGCTCGGCATCGCGTATCTGACGCTGGTGCCGGTGGACTGACGTCGGCGGGGGTGCAGGACGATTCAGGCCGTCCGGGTCACCACGGGCGGCCCGATCGGAGCTCCGCTCACCACAAACGGCCCGATCGGAGCTCCGCCCGGCCGGGCGCCGACAGGTGCAGCACCTGGAAGCGTTCGCCCGCCCCGGCCGGGGCCTCCGTCCCGGCCCACAGGGTGAAGGTCAGCAACTCCCAGTGGCGCGGGTCGATCGCCAGCGCGCTCGCCACCGCACCCCCCGCCCGCGCCTCCTCCGCGTGCCGCTCCACCGCCTCGGCGACCGCCTCGCCCGGCGTCGTGCCCTCGGCGAGCGGAGTCGCGCGGCGCGTCGCCGTCCGGGGCGCGTGCGCGGCCGCCGGGCCCTCCTCGTACGCGAGTCCCGTCCAGTGCCGCACGACGGGCCGGCCGAAGTCGTTCACGATGCCCTGGAAACCGGGGCCCCAGAGGAAGGAGTTCATGCCTTCCGGTGTGGCCCAGAGATAGAAGGGCGCGTACGCGTTGGCCGGTGAGCCGTCCTCGCGCTCCCGCATCAGATACGCCTTCAGGGCCAGGCCCGGGAAGGCGTCGAGGAGATGGCCCCGGGTCGCCACCCGCGCGCGGATGATCCCCATGTCGTAGTCGGCGGGCAGGGTGATCTCGTACTGCATGGCGTGCACGGGACTCGCTCCTCGGTTCAGCGGGTACGGGAGGACAGCAGCGCGAGCAGGCCGCGTACCGCCTGGTCGAAGGTGGCCGGTGAGCCCGACGCGCGGGCCAGGACATAGCCGCCCTGCACGGTCGCGACGACCGCCGCGGCCACCTCCTCCGGGCGTAGCCCACCGGCCAACTCGCCGCTGTCCAGGCCCTCCTGGACGATCCCGGCGAGGCGTCCGCGCAGCCAGTCGAGCGTCTCGTCGACCGGCGCCCGCAGCTCCGCGTCCGCCACGACGTCGGGATCCATCGTGAGCCGCCCCACCGGGCAGCCGCGCAGCACGTCACGCTCGCGCAGCAGATACGCCTCGATGCGCGCGTACGCCGAACCCTCGCCGCCCAGGACCTTCTCGGCCCCGGCCCGCAGCTCCTCGGCCGTGCGCCGGATCGCGGCGAGCGCGAGGTCGGGCTTGCCGGTGAAGTGGTGGTACATGCTGCCCTGCCCCGCCCCGGCGGCCTGCTGGATCGCCTTCGGGCTCGTGCCGACGTAACCGCGCTCCCAGAGGAGCTCGCGGGTGGCCTCGATCAGTCGCTCGGACGTACTGCTGGCGCTCATGAGCCGACTGTACATACCAGTAGGTACAGAGTCGAGAGAAGGGGGCGGGGGCCTTTGTACTCCCCGTGGGGTACGGGCGAAGCCGCTGGTCGTACGACGACTCCGAGGGGGTCTCGGGGCGAGGCTCGAAGCATCCACCGAACCCTCGCATCCACCGCACGAGGAGCTGAGCACGATGAACACCCTCGCCTACGCGGGACCCGGCCCCTGGGTCCTGCTCTTCCCGTTCGTCTGGGCGGCGGTGATCGTCGCCGTCGTCACCGTCCTGCGCCGCTTCGGCCCGCGCCGCCACCGCGGCCCCTGGACCCCGCGCGTCGACGAGCGGTCGCCGATCGCCCTGCTTGGCCACCGCTTCGCGGCCGGCGAGATCGACGAGGACGAGTACTGGCGGCGGCTGACCGTCCTGGAGGAGCAGTTCGGCCGTACCTCCGGGGAGAAGGGGCGGCGGTCATGACCGCCCCCGCCGCCCGCGTCGTCGACGCCGTCAAGGTGTACGGCGGCGGGGACACCGAGGTCAGGGCCCTGGACGGGGTGAGCGTCGACTTCCCGGCCGGACGCTTCACCGCCATCATGGGCCCCTCGGGCTCCGGCAAGTCCACCCTGATGCACTGCGCCGCCGGTCTCGACACCCTCACCTCCGGCTCCGCCCTGATCGGCGACACCGATCTGTCCGCCCTCGACGACCGGCGCCTGACGCTGCTGCGCCGGGAGCGGATCGGCTTCGTCTTCCAGGCCTTCAACCTGCTGCCGACCCTCACCGTCGCGGAGAACATCACCCTGCCCCTGGACCTCGCGGGCACCGCCCCCGACCGGGCCCGGCTCGACGCGCTGATCGACGCCGTGGGGCTCCGCGACCGGCTCCATCACCGGCCGGGCGAGCTCTCCGGGGGTCAGCAGCAGCGCGTCGCCGTCGCCCGGGCCTTCGCCGGGAGCCCGGACGTCGTCTTCGCCGACGAACCCACAGGCAACCTCGACTCCCGCTCCGGCGAGGAGGTGCTGCGGCTCCTGGGCGACACCGTCCGGCGCACCGGCCGGACGGTCGTCATGGTCACCCACGATCCGGTGGCCGCCGCCCACGCCGACGAGGTCGTCTTCCTCGCCGACGGGCGGCTCGTCGACCGGATGCCCCGCCCGACCGCCGACGGGGTCCTGGACCGGATGAAGGCCTTCGACCGCAGGGGAGCGGTGACATGACCAGCACGCTGCGGCTGAGCCTCTCCTCCCTCCGCGCCCACCGGCGCCGCTTCCTCGGCACCTTCGCCGCCGTCCTGCTCGGCGTCGCCTTCCTCACCGGCACCCTCGTCATGGGCGACACCCTGCGGGCCGGTTTCGACACCCTGTTCGCCGACGCCAACCGCGGCACGGACGCCGTGGTGCGCAGCACGAACGTGGTGACGGTGGCCGGGGAGGCGCAGGGCACCCGCCGCCCCGTCGACGCCGCACTCGCCGACCGCGTCGCCCGCGTGCCGGGCGTCGCCGCCGCCGTGCCCCGCATCGAGGGGGCCGGGCAGCTCGTCGGCGCCGACGGCAAGCCGGTCGGCGGGCAGGGGCCGCCCACCCTCGCCGGATACTGGATCCCGGACCCCGAGCTCAACCCGTACGCCCTCGCCGAGGGCCGCGCCCCGCGGAAGAGCGGCGAGGCCGTCGTCAACCGGGGCGCGGCGAAGGCCGCCGGCCTGACGCTCGGCTCCACCACCGTCCTGCGCACCCCCGACCCGCTGCGCGTCACCGTCGTCGGCCTCGCCACCTTCGGCGGCGCGGACGGCATGGGCCAGGTCACCTACACCGGGCTCACCCGCGCGGACGCCGAGAAGTACCTCACCCCGAAGGCCGGGGACGCCTCCGACATCCTCGTACGGGCCGGTCCCGGGATCTCCCAGCGGGAACTGGTCGCCGCCCTGGACCCCGTACTCCCGAAGGGGGTCGAGGCCCTGACCGGGCAGCAGGCCACTGACGAGAGCAACGCGTCGGTCTCCGGCCGCTTCCTCACCCTCTTCACCACCTTCCTGCTTGTGTTCAGCGGAGTCGCCCTGCTGGTCTCGGTGTTCTCCATCCACAACACCTTCGCGATCGTCGTGGCCCAGCGGACCCGCGAGAACGCGCTGCTGCGCGCCCTCGGCGCCGCCCGGCGGCAGGTCGTCGCGATGACGCTGACCGAGGCCGTCGCCGTCGCGGTCCTCGCCTCCGGGGCCGGTCTCCTCGGCGGCATCGGCGTGGCCGCCGGGCTCCAGGCGCTCTTCCCGGTGATCGGCTTCCCCTTCCCCGAGGGGGACCTGGTGGTCAAGGGCCTGTCCCTGGCCCTGCCGTTCGCCGTCGGGCTCGCCGTCTGCGTCGGCTCGGCCCTGCTGCCGGCCGTACGGGCCGGGCGCACCGCGCCGCTCGCCGCGCTCCGCGAGACGGCCGTGGACGACTCCGCCGCCTCCCGCACCCGTACCGTCGCGGGGGCCGGACTCCTCGCCCTGGCCGTGGGCCTGGCCCTCGCCGGGGTGCTCGGCCCGCCCTCGCTGTGGCTCGCGGGCAGCGGCGCGGTGCTCGCCCTGGCCGCCTTCGTCGTCCTGGGCCCGCCGGCCTCCTCGTACGCGGTACGGATCCTCGGCGGCCCGCTGCGCGGCGCCAACCGCGGTCTCGCGCGCCGCAACGCGCTGCGCAGCCCCCGGCGGACCGCCGCCACCGCCACGGCGCTCATGATCGGCGTCGCCGTCGTCTCGCTCTTCACGGTCTTCGGGGCCTCGCTCAAGACCACCATGGACCGCACGGTCTCGCACTCCTTCGCCGGGGACCTCGCCATCGGCTCGCCGTCCTTCGGGGCGGGCGGCAGCGGCCTGAGCCCGAAACTGGGGCCCGCGGTGGCGGCGCTGCCCGAGGTCGAGACCGCCGTCGGGCTCGGCCGGGGCGTGGCGGAGGTCGACGGCCGGGGCCGGGCCCTCACCGTCACCGACCCGGCGGCGCTCGCCCGTACCTTCGACCTCGGGACCGTACGGGGCTCCCTGGACGGGCTCGGCACGGACGGGCTCGCCGTCGCGTCCGCCGAGGCCGACCGGTACGGGCTGGCCCCGGGGCGCACGGCCCGGCTGACCTTCGCCGACGGCACCCGGCGGACCTTCACCGTCAGGGCCGTGTACCAGCGGTCCGAACTGGCCGGGGACTATGTCCTCACCCGCGCCGCCTGGGCCCCGCACCGCGCCCAGGACGCCGACCGGCTGGTCGCCGTCGCCCTCCGGGACGGTGTCTCCACGGACGCGGGCAAGGTGGCGGTGGAGCGGGTCGCGGCCCGGTACGGCAACCCGCAGGTGCAGACCAGGGACGCGTACGCGCAGTCGTCGGCGGCCGGCATCGACATGATGCTGACGCTCGTCTACGCGCTGCTCGCGCTCGCGGTGCTGATCGCCCTGCTCGGGATCGCCAACACGCTGACCCTCGCCGTCCACGAGCGCACCCGCGAACTGGGCCTGCTCAGGGCCGTCGGCCAGACCCGCTCCCAACTGCGGGCCATGGTCCGCTGGGAGTCCGTCCTGATCGCCGCCTTCGGCACGACCGGAGGGCTGCTCCTCGGCGGCTTCCTCGGCTGGGTCCTGGTCCGCGCCTCCGACGGCGCGAGCGACAGCGCCTTCGTCTTCGCCCTCCCGCCCGCGCAGCTCGCGACCGTCGCCGCGGTCGGCCTCGCCGCCGGAGCGACCGCCGCCTGGCGCCCGGCCCGGCGGGCCGCCCGGCTGGACGTCCTGCGGGCCATCGCCACGGAGTGACGGGGCGTCGGATCGGAATCCGGCCCTGTACGCCGGTCCCGTGCGCCGGAGCCGGTCCGTGCGCCCGAGCCGGCCTCAGCGCACCAGCGCCGCCGACTC
Source organism: Streptomyces sp. NPDC094032 (assembly GCF_040303965.1). Taxonomy (NCBI): domain Bacteria; kingdom Bacillati; phylum Actinomycetota; class Actinomycetes; order Kitasatosporales; family Streptomycetaceae; genus Streptomyces; species Streptomyces sp. NPDC094032. The sequence goes on from NZ_JBEOUE010000018.1 coordinate 20,310, forward strand.
CAGCGGGCCCGCCGTCATCGCCCCGTACATCACAGGGGAGCTCGGCGGGTCCGCCACCGGTGACGGGGGTGCCTGGAGTGTGAACCAGACGACCTTGCCGGAATCGCCCTGGGGGCGGACGCCCCAGCTCTCGCTCATCGCCTCGATGATGGCGAGGCCGCGGCCCGAGGTGGCGAACTCCTCGTCATCGGCGGCGGGTTCGGCCAGGTCCGGTATCCGCGGATCGTGGTCGCGGACCGAGACGGTGAGACGGTCGAGCAGCAGCTCGACCTCCACGGTGCACGTCTTGTCGGTCCTGGCGTGCCGGTGGACGTTGGTCAGGAGCTCGGTGACCCCGAGCGCGGCAAGGTCGATCAACGTGTCGAGCTGCCAGTGGCGCAACTGCGCCGAAACGATTCTGCGGACCTGACCGATCCGCGACGGCAGGGCCTGGAGCTCCACCGTGCAGTACCTGCTGGGCTCGCTGATCACGGCTGCGACTCCCCGAAATAGGTCCGGAAGAAGACGGAGGTTCGGATCTGTCATGCGGTGTAGCAGGACGGTGGGCCGGCTCGCAGCGTCACCGCCGGTAAACCCTCGGTGAGGTGGTCCCAGCCTGGACCAGTGGTGACCGGGCCGCAACTCGCGGCGACTCGCCGCAGGTCAGGACCGCGGACCGGATTTCCTGAGCACATCGAGCAGCCGCCCCGAACCCGCCATGCCGGAGATCCGGTAGCGCGTGCCGTTCACCGTCGCGACCGCCTCGTCGGACTTCGCGAACCAGGGCCGGCCCGCCCGGACCTTCTCCACCGGCGCGCTGTCGATCTCGCTGCCGTAACTGGTCAGCAGGGAGAGCCGGCCGTCCTCGACGCGGACCTCGCCCGCGCGGGTCAGCGACCTGGGCCAGCGGTCGATCCGTACCCCTGTGGCCGTGAACTCGGGTTCCGTCATCTTGCTCCGCCCCCTTCGCGCAGGCACTCCCACCCCAGTGTGCCGGGCCGCCGCCCCCGGCACCAGCAGGCCTCTCCCAGGAGCCGCGCGCACCCCGCCGCGCGGGCGCCTGCAAGCCACCCCTATGGACCCCCAAAGGGAACGTTTGCCCAGGTGAGAGGGGTATTGTCGATGCGTGGGGCACCGTTGCACATCCCATGAGAAGAGGCGCACATGACCAGCACCGACGACCTCGCGCGCAGCGCCATGGTCACCGTCGACGTCGACCGCAGCGACCCCGGTTACCGGTCCTGGCTCAAGGACGCCGTGCGCAAGGTCCACGCCGACGCCAACCGCTCGGCCGACACCCACCTGCTGCGCTTCCCGCTCCCCGAGAGCTGGGGCATCGACCTGTACCTCAAGGACGAGTCGACCCACCCGACCGGCAGCCTCAAGCACCGGCTGGCCCGCTCGCTCTTCCTCTACGGCCTGTGCAACGGCTGGATCCGCCCGGGCGCGCCCGTCATCGAGGCCTCCAGCGGCTCGACCGCCGTCTCCGAGGCCTACTTCGCCAAGCTGATCGGCGTGCCCTTCATCGCCGTGATGCCGCGCACCACCAGCCCCGAGAAGTGCCGCCTGATCGAGTTCCACGGCGGACAGTGCCACTTCGTCGACGACTCGCGCACGATCTACGACGAGGCCGCCGCGCTCGCCGAGCGCACCGGCGGCCACTACATGGACCAGTTCACGTACGCGGAGCGGGCCACCGACTGGCGCGGCAACAACAACATCGCCGAGTCGATCTACCAGCAGCTCAAGCTGGAGCGGTACCCGGAGCCCGCGTGGATCGTGGCCACGGCCGGCACCGGCGGCACCTCGGCGACCATCGCCCGCTATGTGCACTACATGCAGCACGACACCCGGGTGTGCGTCGCCGACCCCGAGAACTCCTGTTTCTTCGACGGCTGGACCCACCACGACCCGGAGGCCACCTCGGACTGCGGCTCGCGGATCGAGGGCATCGGCCGGCCCCGGATGGAGCCCAGCTTCGTGCCCGGCGCCATCGACCGCATGATGAAGGTGCCCGACGCGGCGAGCGTCGCCGCCGTCCGCGCCCTGGAGACGGCGATCGGCCGCAAGGCCGGCGGCTCCACCGGCACGGGCCTGTGGAGCGCGTTCAAGATCATCGCCCAGATGGTCGCGGAGAAGCGCACCGGCAGCGTCGTCACCCTGATCTGCGACCCGGGCGAGCGCTACCTCGACAAGTACTACTCGGACGCCTGGCTCGCCGAGCAGGGCCTCGACATCGCGCCGTACGCCGCTACGGTCGAGCGCTTCCTGGCGACGGGTGTCTGGCCGGAGTGAGCCGCCGCTCCAGGTTGCGCATCGCGTCCCGGAAGGACTTGCCGACGCCCGGCCGGGCCAGCCGCATCGCCAGCCGGCAGGGGCCGTTCCCGTCGACGGCCATGGTCCAGCGGACCCGGGTGCCCTCCGCCGTGGGGGAGAGCACCCACTCCTCCAGGAGCGCGGAGAGCCCGGGGGCGTTGGTCCGGTCGACCCGGTAGGCGTAGCGGGCGCCCGGGTCGGTCGCCAAGATCGTCTCGCGGAACTCCACCCCGCCCCGCAGCCGGACCGTCCGTCCCGCGCCGCCGTCGGTCGGCGTGGCGGACGTCACCGCGCCGAACCACGCCGGTGTGCTGGCCACTTCCACCGCCAGCGACCGGTACACCGCCGCGGGCGGGGCGGCGAGTCCGGTGGTGAACACCAGGCGCAGGGGCGCGGACGCGACGAAGTCGAGCTCCACCGGCCTCAGTCGGCGTGCCATGGGCGGTACCTCCCGTCGGGCGGGGCGTGGTTGCGGAACCCCACCGTAGCTGACAAGTCGTCAGTTCCGTAGTAGTCCGTCCAGGGCCCGGCCGAACAACACCCTTCCCGCCAGGGCCAGTACGGGATCGAGGGCGGCCGGAACACCGCGCAGGCGCAGCTCCTCCACCCACACGATCCGGCTGCCCGCGGACCCGTCCGCCCCCTCGGCGCCCGTCACCTCGAACGACGCCGAACCCCGTACCGCCCGCCCCAGCTTCACCAGCCGGCACACCCCCGTGCGGCCCGGCGCCGGAGGTTCGAGGGTCACGACCTCCATCGGGTCGTCGAAGGCGAGCCGCCCCACCCCGGTCCTGGCCGTGAACCGGGTGCCCACCGCGTTCGGTCCCGCCGTGAGCACCGTCGTGCGCGTGAACGGGACCCGCGCCCCGTGCGCCGGCCAGTCCGTAAGACGCCGCCACACCTCCGCGGGCGGCAGCGGCACCGTCCGCTCGATCCGGAAGCGGCTCATCCGGGCCGCCCCGCCCGGACCGGCCGCGGCCTCACTCCGGCTCCTCGCCCGCCACCACGAGCCCCGGCAGCCGCTCCGCCATCTCCTCGCGCACCTCCGCCGACAGGCCCGGGTCCGTCACCAGGGTGTCGACCTCCTCCAGCGTCGCGAACGAACTCAGCCCCACCGTCCCCCACTTGGTGTGGTCGGCGACGACCACCACCCGGCGCGCCGCCTGCACGAGCCGCCGGTTGGTCTCGGCCTCCGCCAGGTTCGGCGTCGACAGACCGGCCTCCACCGAGATGCCGTGCACCCCCAGGAACAGCGCGTCGAAGTGGAGCGAGCGGATCGCCTGGTCGGCCACCGGCCCCACCAGCGCGTCCGACGGCGTGCGCACCCCGCCGGTCAGCACCACCGTCGCCGCCCCCGGCCGGGCCTCCCCGCCGGAGCCCGCGTACTGCGCCTCGTAGAAGACGTCCGCGACCCGCACCGAGTTGGTCACCACCGTCAGGTCCGGCACGTCGAGCAGATGCCGGGCCAGCGCGTACGTGGTCGTACCGCCCGAGAGGGCGATCGCCGTCCCCGGCCGCACCATCGCGGCGGCCGCCCGGGCGATCTCCTCCTTCGCCCCGAGCTCCAGCGCCGACTTCGCCTCGAACCCCGGCTCGTGGCTGCTCGCCTCGACCACCGGCACCGCCCCGCCGTGCACCTTCGCGACCACCCCCTGCCGGGCCAGCGCGTCCAGGTCCCGGCGGACCGTCATGTCGGAGACGTTGAGACGGCGGGTCAGCTCGTTGACCCGGACGCCCCCGCGCCGCCGCACCTCGTCGAGAATCAGGGCGCGCCGCTGTTCCGCGAGGAGGTTCTGATTGTCACTCATCCGCCGGGGCCGGTCCTTTCCGTAGGGAAGAGGGGAGAAATGGGGAATGGGTAGAAGGGGTGTCGGAATCCGGGAGGGCCGTGCCGAGGAGCCCGGCCGTCCGCGATCCTGATGCTCACGTCGAATCCTCCCACTCAGAGAGCGAGTCACCGAAGTGTCCCCTGCCACACCCGACCCGAAGAGCGGGGGTGCGGCGCTCGAACTGCTCGTCCACGGCGTGGGCGGAGCCACCGCGGCCGACATGCTGGACGACCCGCGCACCGCGCGGGTCACCGGCGACCGGACGGCCGCGATGTACCGCCGCAGGGACGATCTCGACGCCGAGGACCACCCCGAGCGCTACGCCGACCGCCCCGTCCCCGAGGCCTACTGCTGGTCCAACCTCACCTCCGGCAACGGATCGCGCGCCCTGTGGCTGCTGCTCCTGCCGTTCATGGTCGCCAACCTCGCCCACTGGATGCGCCCGCCCACCGAGGGCCGGCCCCGCCTCGTACGCCTCTACGGGGTCCTCGTCCGGCTCGTGGCGCTCACCCTCACCGTGCTGCTCACCGCCGCCGCCTGCGAGGTCGCCCTCGACCTGACCGCCTGGCAGTGCGCGGGCTCCGGAGCCTGCGCCGCGCAGCGCTCCTGGCTCGGCTTCCTCTCCGCCGAGCGCGGCGGCTGGTGGTCCCAGCCGGGCCGCAGGCTCGCCCTCGCCGCCGTCGTCCCCGCCGCGCTCGTCGGACTGCTCTGGTACCTCTCCAACCGCACCTGGAGCGCGTACGAGGCCCAGCGCCCGCCCGCCGGTTACGAGACCGCTCCCGGCCCGGAGCGGCCGCCCGCCCCGGACACGGAGTCCGCCGACGCCGAGGCCCCCGCCGAGCTGCGGCCCGCGCTCGGCCGCCCCGGCTTCTGGTTCGGCCGCCGGCTCGTGGCCCGGCTGCGCGCCGCGCACACCGCCGCCGGCTTCCTCACCGTCGCCGCCGTCCTCGCCGGGGCGGCGGCCCGGCACGACACCCACGACGGCCTCCTGTGGGCCCTCGGCCTGGTCGTCCGGAGCGCCCTCGTGATCCTCGCGCTGGTCGTCGTCGTGGTGGTCTGCCGCCGGGGCCGCAGCGAGAACCGCCTCGACCTGCGGATCGAACAGGCCCTGGTGTCCTGGCTGCCCGCCACCGCCCTGCTGCTGCTCGCCCTCACCGCCCTGCACACCGGCTGGTCCCGCCCCGGCTGGATCTCCACCGGCACCCTGCCGGGCGACGTCGTCTTCGGCACCCTCACCGTGGCCCAGGGCGCGCTCGTCGTCGCCCTCGCCGTCGTCGCCCTGGTCCTGTGCCGCCCGCGCCGCGATCCGCGCACCGCCCTGTACGGGCTCGGCGGCCCGGCCGTCGCCATGCTCGCCTGCGCCCTCGGCGGGGTCATGTCCGGCGGCGTCGCCCAGCGGGTCGCCGACTGGCTCGACGGCCCCGGCACCCCCGGCACCGGCCGGGGGCTCATCACCGGGCCGCCCGTGCTGCTCAGCTGGCAGGCGTCCGTCATCCCCGTCCTGCTCCTGCTGCTCCTCGTCCCCGGCGCCGTCCTCGTCGTCCGTACCGCCCTGGCCGCCCGCACCCTGCGCACGGCCGTCGAGGCCGACTACGCCTCCGAGGACCCCGACCCCGTCCGCACCGGCCAGATCGCCGCCGGGCGGGCCCGCGCCGCCCTCACCGACTCCGCGCCCGGCCTCGTCGGCGTCGTCTCCGGAGCCACCCTGCTCCTCGGCGCCGTCTCCGTGGCCGGCGCCTGGGCCAGCGGCAACGTGCCGGGACGCGCCTTCGACGGCGCCCACGCGGCGGTCGCCTCGGCCGCCACCGCCGCCCAGGCGCTCGGCTCCTGGATGATCGGCTTCGGCTTCCTGCTCTTCGTCACCTGGGGCAGGCGCGCCTACAAGGACCCCTCCGCGCGGCGCACGATCGGCATCCTGTGGGACGTCGGCACCTTCTGGCCGCGCGCCGCCCACCCCTTCGCCCCGCCCTGCTACGCCGAACGGGCCGTGCCCGACCTCACCTGGCGGATGAGCTCCTGGACCCGGCGCACCGGCGGCCGGCTCGTCATCTCCGGGCACTCCCAGGGCAGCGTCCTCGCGGCCGCCGCCGTCTGGCAGCTGCCGCCCGCCACCCGCGCCCGGGTCGCCCTGCTGACCTACGGCTCCCCGCTGGAGCGGCTCTACGGGCGCTGGTTCCCCGCCTACTTCGGCCCCGAGGCGCTGAACGGACTGCACCGCACCGTGCACTGCTGGAGCAACCTGTACCGGGCGACCGACCCGATCGGCGGGCCGGTGCGGGTCCCGGCGCAGGGCGACCGGCCGGCCGTCGACCGTCCCGTGCTGCGCGACCCCGTCGCGTACGGGCGCACCCGCGAACACCCGCTGCCCGAACCGATCCTGGGGCACTCCGACTACCAGGCCGACCCCGAGTTCGCCGCCGCGCGCGCCGCGCTCCTGGACCGGCTACCGCCCGCGCTGCCCCGCCAGCGCGTCAACGCCCCGGCGGACCAGGGGAGTCCGGGTCAGGGGAGCTCCGGGAGGTCCTCCGGGTAGAGCAGCGTCAGGTCGTCCGTGTCCGCCTCGGCGAGCACGGCGACCCGCCCGGCGTGCCGCTCCACCATCGACTCGAAGGTCTGGCGGGCGGTGCGCCCATTGCCGAAGGCCGGGCCCTTGGGCAGCTCGGTGAAGTACTTCACCAGCGCCTCGCCCGCGCCCGGGGCGAGCCGGTACTCGTGCTCCTCCGCCTGCTGCTCCACGATCCGCAGCAGCTCCTCGGGCACGTAGTCGCTGAAGGTGATGGTCCGTGAGAAACGGGACGCCACACCGGGGTTGACGGTCAGGAAGCGGTCCATCTCCGCCGTGTACCCGGCCACGATCACCACCACCGCGTCCCGGTGGTCCTCCATCAGCTTCACCAGCGTGTCGATCGCCTCACGGCCGAAGTCCCGCCCCGAGTCCTCGGGGGACAGCGCGTACGCCTCGTCGACGAACAGCACTCCGCCGCGGGCCCGGTCGAAGGCCTCCTGGGTGCGCAGCGCGGTCGAGCCGATGTGCTCGCCGACCAGGTCGACCCGGGACACCTCCACGAGATGGCCGCGTTCCAGCACGCCGAGCGAGGCCAGGATCTCGCCGTACAGCCGGGCCACCGTCGTCTTGCCCGTGCCCGGGTTGCCGGTGAAGACGAGATGGCGGCGGGCGGACACCACCTTCAGGCCCGCCTCCTGACGCCGGCGGCCGACCTCGATCATGTTGGTGAGGGTCCGCACCTCGTGCTTGACGCTCTCCAGGCCGACGAGCGTGTCCAGTTCGCCCAGCACCTCGTGCGAGGAGCGCGCCTCGGCCGGCGCGGGCGGCGCCTCCGGGGCCGGGGCCGGGGCGGCGGGGGCGCGGGCCGGCGGCACGGAGCCGAGCAGCCCGCCGGTCCGCGTCGCCGTCAGGACCGTGCCGGCGTCCGGGGCGGCGGCCGTCCGCAGCTGGCTCTCGTCACTGGTGCAGTCCTCGGCGACCGGCCCCTCCTCGGGGAACTCGTAACCACCGCGCGCGCACCGCTCCGTACGACAGCCGCGCAGCGTGGTCCGGCAGCCGTCCATGACATGGAAGCCGTAGCCGCCGCTGCCCGTCACCCGGCAGCCGTGGAAGGAGCCCCGGCCCTCGGCCGACACGTAGAACCCGGCCTCGGCGGGGGAGGTGACCGTGCAGCGCTCGATCGTCGGGTCGGCGCCCTTGGTGACGATGACCCCGGTCTGCACGGCGTCGATGGTGCAGCCGCCCAGGGTGCCGCCGCTGCCGTGGTCGCGGAACCAGGCGCCCGTGGCGGCCTCGCGGATCCGGCAGTCGTCGAGCTGCGCGGTGGCGCCGTCGCTCACCGACACGGCCGTGTTGCGCACCTGGGACAGGTCACTGTCGACCACGTCGACGCGCGAGCCGCGGTCGAGGACGAAGAGGGCGTCGGGCACGTCGTGCACCCGGCAGGAGTCGAGGACGGCCGTCGCCCCGTCGCTCACCCAGACCGCCGGGTAGTCGCCCGTACTGTCGTGGATCTCGCACTGGTTGGCGTCCACCCGGGTCCCCGGGTCCCACACCGAGAGGCCGTTGCGCCCGAACCGCCGTACCGTCGAGCGGGTCAGCGTGAGCACCGAACGCGAGCGCAGGTCCACGGCGTTCTCGGGGATGTCGTGGATGTCGCAGTCGGAGAGGGTCAGCACGGCGTCCGTGTCGAGGGTGATGCCGTCGGCGGAGGTCCGGTGCACGGTGGAGTCGCCGAGGTGGGCGGTGGCGCGGGAGGCGATCTGGAGGCCGGTGCCCTTGATCTCGTACACCTCGCAGCCGACGGCCTCAAGGCCGCTGCCCTCGCCGTTGACGGCGATGCCCGCGCCCGAGGCGTGGTGCACCCGGCAGCGTTCGAGCCGGGGGTGGGCGCCGCCGCGCACGGAGACGCCGGACTGCCCCGCGGAGACGACCTCGCACTCCTCGAAGATCCCGCCCGCCCCGTCGAGCACGGCGATGCCGACACCGGCCGGGTTGTCCACGGTGCAGCGGCGCACGGTGGGGCGGGCCGCGCCGCGCACCTCGATGCCGGCGGCGGAGCGGGTGCTGATCCGCAGGTCCAGGAGCTCCGGGGTGCCGTCCTCGACGAGCAGCGCGGGCGCAGCCGCGTCCTGCCCCTCGATGTGCAGGTCCCGCAGGGTGGCCGAGGCCCGCACGGTCAGCGGCACCCCGTCGGCCGGCGCGATCCGCACCGAGCCGCCGTCGCCGCCCCGCAGGGTGACGGTCCGCTGGATCACCAGGTTCTCCCGGTAGGTGCCGGGGGCCACGGTGAGGACGTCGCCGTCGCCCGCGGCCTCCAGGGCGGCGGCGAGGGAGGCGTACTCGCCCGTACGGCGCCGCCATCGCGACGTTCCGGTGTGCGTCACCTGGACCGTGCCCTGTGCCATGGGTGTGCTCTGCCCCCGCCTCGTGCGCCGACGCTGATCCGATGCCCCACCGTAGCGCGCGCGGCGCCACGGAGTTGACGGGTCAGCTGCCCGTCCCCGTACGGCCCCAGTCGGGACCGGCCTGGGCCCAGGCGCGGTCGAGACGGGCGTACCGCCGCCGTACCAGCCGGTGTACGACCAGGCGTCTGGCGGTCTCCACGACCAGGCCCGCGAGCAGCGCCAGGGTCAGGCCCGCGATCAGGGCGTGCGCCCGCGCGGTCTCCGCGTGCATGGGCGGGGGCACGGCCCGGCCCGAGCGGTCGGTCCACAGCGGGAAGGAGTCGCCGGGGCGCGCGTGCTTCAGGGTGGTGTTCACCGTGCCGGTCCGGGCGCTGCCGTCCGGGGCGGTCCAGTCGGCGACCACGGCGGGCCTGAGCCGCTGCTCCCCGGCGGCCTCGGCGGTCCGCTCCCCGGTGTCCTCGGCGGCGATCCGCACCACCCGGGCGACGGTCGGCACCCGCTCCTCGTACTGGCTGCGGACCGAGCGCTGGAGCGACGCGTCGGCCGAGAGGCCCGCGACCACCCCGGCCGCGGGCACGGCCAGGCACAGCAGCACGGCCGCCGTGAGGGCGACCCAGGCCTCGATCACGTCGGTGGTCCGGCGCAGGGGATTGCGCCGCCAGCGCCAGAGTCCGATGGCTGCACGCACGCTCCGCACCCCCTCGTTGTCCGTTCTTCCAACGAGTGTGCCCCGGGGGAGGGTTCCCCGCCTGTCGAGCGGGTGAGCGGCGCGTGCGGCGGGCGGGTCAGTCCAGGATCTCGACCGGGTCGCCGGCCTTGATGACACCCCGGTGCTCGGGGACCAGGTTCTGGCCGAAGATCAGGCTGCTGCCCTGCCTGCGGTGCTGGGCCAGGGTGCGCAGCGGCTCCTTGCCGCGCTCGGCGGTCTCCTGGTCGGTGGTGGTGACCACGCAGCGGCCGCAGGCCTTGGCGACCCGGAAGGTGACCTCGCCGATGGCGAGGCGGCGCCAGCCGTCCTCGGCCCAGGGGGCGGTGCCGTCGATGACGACGTTCGGCCGGAAGCGGTTCATCGGCAGCGGGCCCTCGTCGGCGTGGTCGCCCTGGGCGATCAGGGAGTTGAGGGCGTCGAGCGAGGAGGTGGTGGCGGCGAGCAGCGGGTAGCCGTCGGCGAAGCTGACGGTCTCGCCGGGCAGCGCGAAGTCCGGGTCGACGGGCCGCCGGCTCGCCGGGTCGTCCATGTGGACGAGGCGGACCTCGCTCTCCAGGTACGCGCTGAACCAGGCGTCCGCCGCGGGGTCGGCGTGGACGGCCTCCACCAGGTCGCCGAAGATCTCCGTGGTGATCGTCGGCGTCTGTCCGCCGGAGGCCGGCACCTCGACCGTGAGCGGCTCGAAACCGGGGGCGGACAGCGTGACGCCGCCGTCCGGGAGCAGGGCGGCCGAGGCCAACGCCAGCCGCGCGTGCTGGCGTTGGGTCACGACCTTGCCCGTGGTGTCCACCACGGTCCAGCGGCGGTCACCGGCCAGTCCCCAGGGCTCGACCTCCGCCTGGGCGGGCGAGAACCCGCGCAGTGCTTTGACCGGGTGGACGTGGACGGAGCGCAAGACAGGATTCGGCATGGCGCCATCCTGCCAGTCGCCCTCCCGGCCGAAGCGATCAGTACCCGCGGCCCGGGTACGGGCGGTTGTACGGGTCCTCGTATCCGGTGGGCGTCGGCATCGGCCGGGGGGCGGCCGGGCGCATCGCCTCGTACCCGCCGGCCGCCGGACGCGGCTGCTGCGGCGCCTGCGGGCCCGGATAGCCGCGCGGGGCGACGGGCTGCTGCGGGATGTACGGGGTGGGGGCGTGCTGCAGGGGCACGGGGGCCATCTGCTGCGCGGGCTGGGGGTAGCCGTACGCGCCGCCGTGGCCGCCGTAGGACGGCATGGGCTGCTGGGGGGCGGGGGCCGCCGGGAGGGCGGGCAGGGCCGCGGGCAGCGCCGGCAGGTAGCCGCCGCTTCCGGGGAAGCCGCTGCCGGTGTCGTACGCGGAGGGCACTCGGATCGGGGCGATCTGAGGCGTGCCCCGCTCTGCGACGAGGGAGTCGTAGATCGGGGTGTCGGGGAACGACGGCGCGGTGTAGTAACCGCCTCCGTAGGTGGAGCGCGGGGAGGTCATGGCTCATAAGGTAAGCCCACGATGTGCCCTATGGGGAGTCCGGAAAGGCGCTTGGTTGACGGGTTCTGAGTGGCTGTCGATCCCCAATGCGATCGAACGTGACAAAAACGGACGTCCGGCAGTGTATGGATCTTGCAAAACCCAAGCTGAGGAGGGGTTACCGGCGGGTCCGGTGTCAGATTGACGTAAAGAAAACCACTGGTGACAAAGGGGTTCCGGCGACTCCCGAGGGCCGCGTCACGCACCTCTTTAATGACGGCGGTGTTGCGGCGGCGTTCCGTCATTACTCCGTGTGTCGGGAAAAGCGCGCTGCGGCGCCGATTTCTCCGGCCGGTCGTAAGTCCGCCCCTTCCACGCGGCACCCCGCCCCCGGTAGTGCCGCACCGCCGAGTCCACCGTCATCAACAAATAGAGGAACGCGGTGAAGGGGAGCAGCGGCCCCAGCCAGAGCGGCTGCCGGTAGTAGCGGAGCATCGGCAGATACGTGAAGGTCATCACCGCCCAGGCCGCACCGCCCGCCCACACCGCCGGGGCGTCCTCCGTGAACAGCCCCGCCACCAGGGCCGCGGGCGGCGCCAGATAGACGAGCGCGAGACCCGCGACGGTCCCCGCCAGCAGCGCGGGGCTGTGCCGGAGCTGCGTGTACGCGCTGCGCGAGACCATCCGCCACAGGTCGCCCAGGCGCGGATACGGGCGGACGCTGTCCACCCGGTCCGCGAGCCCCAGCCAGATCCGCCCGCCCACACCCCGCACCGCCCGCGCCAACGACACGTCGTCGATGACCGCCTGCCGGATCGCCTCCGGCACCCCGGCCCGCTTCGCCGCCTCCGTCCGCAGCAGCACGCAGCCGCCCGCGGCCGCCGTCGCCAGGGGGCGCCGCCGGTTGATCCAGCGGAACGGATAGAGCTGGCAGAAGAAGTAGACGAAGGCCGGGACGATCAGACGCTCCCAGGAGCTCGCCACCCGCAGCCGGGCCATCTGCGACACCAGGTCGAGGTCGTGCCCCGTCGCCGCTTCCACGAGCAGCCGCAGACTGTCCGGCTCGTGCGCGATGTCCGCGTCCGTCAGGAGCAGGAACTCCGGCCCGCGCGCCTGGGCCAGCGCCGTCCCGTGCCGCAGCGCCCACAGCTTCCCCGTCCAGCCGGGCTCGGGCTCGCCCGGCGCGACCACGGTCAGCGGCAGACCCGCCTGGCACGCCGCGAGCTCCTCGGCGATCCGGCCGGTGCCGTCGGTGCTCCCGTCGTCCACCAGGATCACCTCCGCCGGCCCCGGATAGTCCTGGGCGAGCAGCGAGGGCAGGCTCAGCGGCAGCACCTCCGCCTCGTCACGGGCCGGCACCACCACCACGACCCGGGGCCACGCCTCGGGCGTGCGGGCCGGCACGGGAAGGCGCTGGTCCGTGCGCCAGAAGAATCCCTGGCCGAGGAGCAGCCAGGCCCAGACGGCCAGGGAGGCGATCGCGATCCAGGCAAGGGGGCTCATTCGCCGCAGTCTGCCCCAGATCGCCGGGGATGCAAGGGTGGTCGGCTAGGGTGACCGGGTGAAGATCGCGCTGATGGACTCCGGAATCGGCCTGCTCCCGGCAGCGGCCGCGGTTCGCCGTATGCGGCCCGACGCGGATCTGGTGGTCTCCTGCGACCCGGACGGCATGCCCTGGGGCCCGCGCACCCCCGAGGACCTCACCGGGCGGGCGCTGGCCGTGGCCCGGGCCGCCGCCGCGCACGAGCCGGACGCGCTGATCGTCGGCTGCAACACCGCGACCGTGCACGCCCTGCCCGCGCTGCGCGCCGCGCTGGAGCCCCGTATCCCCGTGATCGGCACCGTGCCCGCGATCAAGCCCGCGGCCGTCGGCGGCGGCAAGGTCGCCATCTGGGCGACCCCGGCCACCACCGGCAGCCCCTACCAGCGCGGGCTCATCCACGACTTCGCCGACGGCGCCGAGGTCACCGAGGTGCCCTGCCCGGGTCTCGCCGACGCCGTCGAGCACGACGACGCCGAGGGCGTACGGCGGGCCGTCGCCGCCGCCGCCGCGCTCACGCCCCGGGACGTCCGGGCCGTCGTGCTCGGCTGCACCCACTACGAGCTCGTCGACGAGCAGATCCGCGCCGCCCTCGACCGTACGGAGCTGCCGCCCGTCGTCCTGCACGGCTCGGCGGACGCCGTCGTCGCCCAGGCGTTCCGGCGCATCGGGGCCGAGGCCGACCCGGCCGCCGCCCCGACCGGCACCCTCACCGTGCTCCTGAGCGGCCGCGCCGGCGGGCTGCCGGCCGCCGCGCTCGCCTACCCGCAGGGGCGCTTCCTGGGGACGGCCGCCGCCGCGCGCTGAGCGGCCTCACCCGCACGGCGCGACGGAGGCGCCGCAGCACGGGAACGTGCGTAGGCTGCGAGCATGAGGGAGCACTCCTCGCACCGGGGTCCCGAAGGACCCGCGCCCGCGGTCTGGACCGGCCGGGCGACCAACCGCCTCCAGTGGCTGCCGGCCGTCGCCGGAGCCGCCTGCATGGCGCTCGGCATCACCCTCGCCGTCGAGTCCCCCTGGACCTCCGGCGTCGCACCGCTGCTCATGGCCGTGATCGGCTGCGTCGCCGCGGGCGTCCTCGTGCTCTTCGGCACCCTCGCCTTCGTGCATGTCGCGGTACGCGTCGACGACGACGCCATGGAGGTCCGCTGCGGCCACATCGGCGTGCCGCGCCGCCGCATCCCCCTCTCCCACGTGGTCGGCGCCGACTTCGAGCCCTCCGTCACCCCGCGCCAGTGGGGCGGCTGGGGCTACCGCTGGCGCCCCGAGAAGGGGACGGCGGTCGTCGTCCGGCGCGGCGAGGGCCTGGTGCTGCGGCTCGGCGACGGGCGGACGTTCACGGTGACGGTGGACGACGCGGAGTCGGCGGTACGGGCGATCCGGGGGTTGCTGCGGAGGGCCGCGCCCACGGGGCCGGCGGGGCCGGCGGGGGTGTGAGGGGGCGCGGGGCGCGGCCGTGTGAGGCGGCGATGTCCTCTGGAGGAGCCGTCACGCCGGGCTTACATGGGGCGCGGCTAGACTCCGCCAGGTGAGCGCCACCATTACCCCCGTCGACGTGCCCGAACCCGCTTCCGTGCCGGGGCGGGTCCGTGGCCTGCGGCGGCTGCTGCGGCCCGGTGCGGCCGTCCTGTCCGGGCTGCTGCTCTTCCTGAGCTTCCCGCCCCGGCCGCTGTGGTGGCTCGCGCTGCCCGCCTTCGGGCTGCTCGGCTGGACCCTGCGCGGCCGACGGCTGCGGGCCGGCTTCGGGCTCGGCTACCTGGCCGGGCTCGGCTTCCTGCTGCCGCTCCTGGTGTGGACCGGCGAGGAGGTGGGCCCCGGGCCCTGGCTGGCGCTGGCCGCCGTCGAGGCGCTGTTCGTCGCCGCCGCGGGCGCGGGGATCGCCGCGGTCTCCCGGCTGCCCGTCTGGCCGGTCTTCGCCGCCGCCGTGTGGATCCTCGGCGAGGCGGCACGCGCGCGCGTGCCGTTCGGCGGCTTCCCCTGGGGCAAGATCGCCTTCGGGCAGGCGGACGGCGTCTTCCTGCCGCTCGCCGCCGTCGGCGGCACCCCGGTGCTCGGCTTCGCCGTCGCGCTGTGCGGCTTCGGCCTGTACGAGGTGGTGCGGCTGGTGCTGGAGCGGCGCCGCGCCGGTGCGGACGAGGCGTCCGGTGCGGAGGGGGCGTCCGGGGTGGACGCCGCTCGGGTGCCCCTGGCGCGGGGCGCGCTCGTCGCCGCCGCGCTCGCCGTGCTCGTGCCCGTCACCGGCGCGCTGGCCGCGCTGCCGCTGGTGGACGACTCCGCCGAGGACGGCACCGCCACGGTCGCCGCGGTGCAGGGCAACGTGCCGCGCCTCGGTCTCGACTTCAACTCCCAGCGCCGCGCGGTGCTCGACAACCACGCCAACCGCACCAAGGAGCTCGCCGCCGACGTGAAGGCGGGCCGGAAGCCGCAGCCGGACCTGGTGCTGTGGCCGGAGAACTCCTCCGACATCGACCCGTACGCCAACCCCGACGCCTACGAGGTGATCGACCAGGCGGTCCGGGCGATTAACGCGCCCACCGTGATCGGCGCCGTGATCGCGCCCGAGACCGGCAAGCTGCGCAACACCCTCATCCAGTGGAACCCCGGGCGCGGTCCGGTCGCCGAGTACGACAAGCGGCATGTCCAGCCCTTCGGCGAGTACATCCCGATGCGGTCCTTCGTGCGCCTCTTCAACAGCAACGTCGACCGGGTCCGCCGCGACTTCGGCCCCGGCACCAAGGTCGGCGTCTTCGACCTCGCCGGCACCAAGGTCGGCCTGGCCACCTGCTACGAGGCGGCCTTCGACTGGGCGGTGCGGGACACCGTCACGCACGGCGCCCAGCTGATCTCCGTGCCCAGCAACAACGCGACCTTCGGCCGCAGCGAGATGACCTACCAGCAGCTCGCGATGTCCCGGGTACGCGCCGTCGAGCACAGCCGCAGCGTGGTCGTGCCGGTCACCAGCGGCGTCAGCGCGATCATCCGCCCGGACGGCGAGATCGTGGCGCAGACCAAGATGTTCACGCCGGACGTGCTGGTCGAGAAGGTGCCGCTGCGCTCCTCGCTGACCCCCGCGACCCGCATGGGCACGCTCCCCGAGGCGCTGCTCGTGGCCGTGGCCGCCGCAGGTCTCGGCTGGTCGGTCGCCCGTTCCGTGCGGGCCAGGCGGGGCCGGACGGCCACCGGGGCCTGACCCGGGCGGTCCGTCCCGGGCCCGGAAGATGATCTAGGGTCGGCCCATGGGCACCCCAGACTTCATCCGTGACATCCGGGCCTCCGCGGGCCATCAACTGCTCTTCCTGCCGGGCGTGAGCGCGGTCGTCTTCGACGACCGCGGACGGGTGCTGCTCGGCCGGCGTGCCGACACCGGCATGTGGGCGGTCATCGGCGGGATCGTCGAGCCCGGCGAGCAGCCCGCCGACTGCGCCGTCCGCGAGGTGTTCGAGGAGACCGGCGTGCACTGCGTGACCGAGCGGATCGTGCTCGTGCAGACCCTGCGCAGGCCGGTCGTCTACCCCAACGGCGACCAGTGCCAGTTCATGGACGTGTCCTTCCGCTGCCGGGCCGTCGGCGGCGAGGCCCGCGTCAACGACGACGAGTCGCTGGAGGTCGGCTGGTTCGAGACCGACCGGCTGCCCGAGATGAAGCGGTTCTCGTACTTCCGGATCGAGAAGGCGCTGGCCGACGAACCCACATGGTTCGACACCACCTCCCAGGGCTGAACTATGGGTGGGGAACACATCGGTCGGGGGTGGGGCGCTTCATAGGGTGCGGAGCATGAGCGCCCCCACCACACCAGGTCCCGTACCGGCCCAGGCCCCCGCGCCCGGGCCCGTACCCGGGGCCGTCACCCTCGACCTCTCCGGGCGCACCGCGCTCGTCACCGGCGCCGCCAGCGGCATCGGCCGGGCCTGCGCGCTGCGGCTCGCCGCCGCCGGGGCCCGGGTCAGAGCCGTCGACCGGGCCGCCGAAGGCCTCGACGAACTGGCGGGCGCCGCCCGGGGCCTCGCGGGCGCGGTCGAGCCGCAGCTGCTCGACCTCACCGACCTCGACGCCGCCGAGGCGGCCGCCGCGGGCACCGACATCCTCGTGAACAACGCCGGACTCCAGCTCGTCCGGCCCATCGAGGAGTTCCCCCCGGAGGTCTTCCACACCGTTCTCACCGTGATGCTGGAGGCGCCGTTCCGGCTGATCAGGGGCGCGCTGCCGGAGATGTACGCGCGCGGCTGGGGCCGGATCGTGAACCTCTCCTCCGTCCACGGGGTGCGCGCCTCGCCCTTCAAGTCGGCCTATGTGGCCGCCAAACACGGTCTGGAGGGCCTCTCCAAGACCGCCGCCCTCGAAGGCGCCCCCCACGGGGTCACCTCCAACTGTGTCAACCCCGGCTATGTGCGCACGCCCCTGGTCGAGCGCCAGATCGCCGACCAGGCCGCCGCCCACGGCATCCCCGCCGAACGGGTCCTGACCGAGGTCCTGCTGAAGGACTCGGCGCTGAAGCGGCTCATCGAGCCCGAGGAGGTCGCCGAGGCCGTGCTCTACCTCTGCACCCCGCAGGCCTCGTTCGTCACCGGCACCTCGCTGATCCTCGACGGGGGCTGGACGGCCCACTGAGCACTCTCGCGCCGAGTCCGTTGTCCACAGGCGGTTGTCCACAGGGCTGGTGCGACCCCCCGTACGGCAGGTATCCCTGTGACCATGACCCACGAACAGGCCGTCTACCTGGAGCTCCTCGCCCGCGGCGCCGCCACCGAGGCGTACGACCGGCCCGCGCTGCTCGCCCGAGCGAGCGGCGCGGGCCCCGAGGAGCTGGCCCAGCTGGAGCAGGCCAAGCAGCTCGCGCTGCGGGTCCGGGCCGAGCTGGAGGGCCGGCGGCGGCGCGAGGCGGAGCTGTCCGCGCTCTTCGAGACCGCCAACGACCTCGCGGGCCTGCGCGACCTCGACGACGTGCTGCGGGCCATCGTGCAGCGCGCCCGCTCCCTGCTCGGCACCGAGGTCGCCTACCTCAGCCTCAACGACCCGGTCCGCGGCGACACCTACATGCGGGTCACCGAGGGCTCCGTCTCCGCCCGCTTCCAGCAGGTCAGGCTCGGCATGGGGGAGGGGCTCGGCGGCCTCGTCGCCCAGACCGCCCGGCCGTACGTGACCGACGACTACTTCCACGACGCGCGCTTCCAGCACACCGAGTCCATCGACAGCGCCGTGGGCGACGAGGGCCTGGTCGCCATCCTCGGCGTGCCGCTCACCCTCGGCAGCCAGGTCATCGGCGTCCTCTTCGCCGCCGACCGGCGGGCCAGGGTCTTCGAGCGCGAGCAGGTCGCCCTGCTCGGCTCCTTCGCCGCCCACGCCGCCGTCGCCATCGACACCGCCAACCTGCTCGCCGAGACCCGCTCCGCCCTCGCCGAGCTGGAGCGGGCCAACGACATCATCCGCGAGCACAGCGGCGTCATCGAGCGGGCCTCCGAGGTCCACGACCGGCTCACCGAGCTCGTGCTGCGCGGCGGCGGGGTGCACGACGTGGCCGCCGCCGTCTCCGAAGTCCTCGGCGGCACCGTCGAGTTCACCGAGGAGCGCCGCGCCCCCGGCCGGATCACCGAGGGCCACGCGACCCGCGCGGGCGACGACTGGATCGCCGCCGTCTCCGCCGGCGGCGAGAGCTTCGGCGCCCTCGTCCTGCGCGACAGCCCCGACGTCGACCCCGTCGACCTGCGCACCCTGGAGCGGGCCGCCCTGGTGACCTCGCTGCTGCTGCTCGCCCGCCGCTCCGCCGGCGAGGCCGAACAGCGCGTCAGGGGCGAGCTCCTCGACGACCTCCTCGACGCGCCCGACCGCGACCGGCGGCTCCTGCGCGAGCGCGCCGCCCGGCTGCGCGCCGACAGCGACGCGCCCCATGTGGTGCTCGCCGCCCGCATCGACCGGGCGGGCGCCGGAGCCGAGCCGGACTCCGGCGGACGGGAGAGCGCCGACCGCCAGCGGCTGCGCTCCGCCGCCTCGCACCTCGCCGCCACCCGGCACGGACTCGCCTCCGCCCGCGACGGCGGCACGGTCCTGCTGCTGCCCCTCGGCCCCGGCGAGACCGCCGCCGAACTGGCCCGGCAGGCCGCCCGCCAGCTGGGCGCGGCCCTCCACGAGCCGGTGACCGTCGGCGCCTCCGCCCCGCTCACCGCCCCGCTCACCCACCCGGACCGGGTCGCCCCGGCGTACGACGAGGCCCGCCGCTGCCTGGACGCCCTGCGGCTGCTGCACCGCCAGGGCGAGGGCGCCGCCGCCGAGGACCTCGGCTTCCTCGGCCTGCTGCTCGCCGACACCCGCGACATCGAGGGCTTCGTCGACCGGACCGTCGGCCAGGTCGTGGCGTACGACCGGCGCCGGGGCACCGACCTGGTGCGCACCATGGAGGCCTACTTCGCCTGTGGGATGAGCCCCGCCCGTACCAAGGACGACCTGCACGTCCATGTGAACACCGTGGCCCAGCGCATCGACCGGATCGGGCGCCTCCTCGGCCCCGACTGGCAGAGCCCGGCCCGCGCCCTGGAGATCCAGCTGGCCCTGCGGCTGCACGCCCTCGCGGAGGCCGTCATACGCTGACCCGGTCGCGCGGGCCGCCCACCGCGTGCCGCGCCTCCTCGCGCCCGGGCACGGCCCGGGTGGTGACCGTGTGCATCAGCCACTCCAGCGGGCCACGGCGCAGGAAGCGGCGCCAGAGCAGCGACACCGCCAGGGCGACGGCCGTGAAGACCGCGAAGGCGAGCACGGACCGGCCGCCGGGCATGCCCGGTCCAGCGGCCTGCACAGGCAGCGCCTTCAGGACCAGGAAGTGGCCGACGTACCAGGTCAGCGCCATGCTGCCGAAGGCCGCCAGCGGGCGCAGCAGCCGCCGCCACAGCCGCTGGTCCAGCAGGATCAGCAGACCGCCGAGGAGCGCCGTGATCAGCCCGAGCATCATCACGCCCTCCACGACGCTGAGCAGCTTCTCGGCGGGCCCCGGGTGGCCGAGGGTCACCAGCTGCTGCCACGGCACCAGGGGCGGCGGCGGGGGCACGTCCGCGGGGAGCTCGGGCATCGGCGGATTCCGGTACGCCGTCACGGCCGTCACGGCGCCCAGCGGGTACATCGCGACGAGCCCGGCCGCCACCGCCACGAGGGCCGTGGCCGCTCCGGCCGTGAGCAGCCGCAGCCGTATCGCCGCGTCCCGCAGGTCGAGCCGCCCGAGGGCCAGTCCGAGCACGAGGAACGGCAGGACGGAGACGGTGTCCTGGGTGCTGCCGCCGAGCCCGAAGAGCACGTTCTGCAGGGTCGGCCACCAGTCGCCGGGATGCGCGAGGAGGGAGAAGCCGCCGTGCAGCCGCAGGAAGACCGGGTCCATCGGATCGGGGGCGAGCCCCCAGCCGCCCGCCCGCGCGGCGGCGACCTTGAGGACGGGCGCCGCCACCGCCAGCGCCCCCGCGAGGCCGAGCAGCGTCGGCACCCGCAGCCGGGACAACGGCAGCAGGAGCACCAGCCACAGCGCGTAGAAGTGCAGGATCTGCACCTCCCACTCGCCCAGGGACCCGAGCGTCAGACCGAGCAGCAGGAGCAGTCCGGCCCGCACCAGGATCCGGCGTCGGTCGGTGCGCCGGGCCGCCCCGGCGCGCGGACGGTGGCCGCCGGTCATCAGGGCGAGGGAGAGCCCGGCGAGAAGGAAGAAGATCTCGCGCGAGCGGGTGCCGACGAGGCCGTTGATCCACAGCACCGACTCGCTCGGCGGCCGGCCCGGGGGCGCGGCGGCGAGCCAGCCGGTGAGCACGAAGTGCGCCCAGACCATGCCGAGGACGGCCAGCGCGCGGAGCACGTCGACACCGAGCAGACGGCCGCCCGGCCGGGCGGCGGGGGGAGATACGGAATTCACTGGAGTCCTTGGGAGGGGGAGAAAGGGTCAGCCGGCCTGGGGAAAACTGAAGGAATACCCCTCTTCCGTGAACCACGGCAGCAACTGCTCCAGCGCCTCCATGGTCTGCCGGCGATTTCCGCCGCCGTCGTGCATCAGCACCGTCGGGCCTTTCGCCAGTTGGTTCTTGACGGCCCGTACGATCCGCTCGGTGCCGGGCTGCTCGTAATCGCTGGGATCGACGTTCCAGCCGAGGTTCCGCATGCCCTCGGAGGCGGCGATCCGGCGGCTCTCCGGGGTGAAGGCGCCGCCCGGGGCGCGGTAGTACCAGATCCGTTCGCCGCCCGACGCGGCGTCGATCATCGCCTTGGCGTCGAGGATCTCCTTGCGCTGGTAGTCGACCGGCTTCTTGTCCATCGCCGTGTCATGGCTGATCGAGTGGTCGCAGAGGCGGTGCCCGGCGGCGACGACCTTCTTCACCAGGTCGGGGTGGGCGGCGGCGTTGGGTCCCGTCATGCAGAAGACGGCCTTGGCCTGGTACTTCTCCAGGAGTTCCAGGGCCTTGGGGGTCCAGCGCGGGTCGGGGCCGTCGTCGAGGGTGAGGTTGACCGTCTTCCCCTCGTCCTCGGAGGCGCGGACGATGGCCATGTCCACCGTGGGGGCGGGCAGCCCCGGTGCGGCCGCCGCGTCGCCGGGCGTCGCGTCCGCCGCCTCCGCCGGGCCGCCGTCCGTCACCGGCAGCAGCGCGACCGCCGCCAGGGCCAGGCCGCAGAGGGCCGCCCCGGCGATCAGCCTTCCCTGGGTCCGGTTCCGCTTCGGGTGTTCCGTGTCGTTCTCGTTCATGCCTTCGACGCAAACACGCCGGAAAGCCCGGAACGGCGGCCGTCATCGTTTCATCACACGACGCGAAAACGCTCGTCATCCGCGTCGAGCACACTGTTCAAGAAATCCGGCGGCATCCGGTGCACGATGGCCCCGGAACGGTCGCGGAGAGGAAAGCGGAGTCACCAGCACCCATGACACGAGTTCTGCTGATCGAGGACGACCCGGCCGTACGGAAAGGGGTCACCCTGGCGCTGCGCCGGCGCGGCCACGAGATCGAGACGGCGGCCAGCGGCGAGACCGGGCTGCTCGCCCTGGAACGCTCGCAGCCGGACCTCGTCCTGCTCGACCTGATGCTGCCCGGGATGAGTGGCCTTGAGGTGTGCCGGCGGATCAGGGAGAGCCGGCAGATCCCGATCATCATCCTCTCGGCGCGCGGCGACGACATCGACATGGTCGTCGGCCTGGAGGCGGGGGCCGACGACTACATCGTCAAACCGGCCAGCGGCGAGGTCCTGGAGGCGCGGATGCGCGCCGTGCTCCGCCGGGTCGTCCCGCAGACACCGCCCGGGGAGCCCGAAGGACCGTCCGGCGCGGGCACGGGCGGCGGCGGCCCGGAGATCCATGGCGCGCTGACCGTCGACCGGGCCGCGCTCCTGGTCGCCAAGAACGGCACCGAGCTGGTCCTCGCCCCCTCCGAGCTGAAGCTGCTGCTCTTCCTCAGCGCCACGCCCGGCCAGGTCTTCAGCCGCCAGCAGCTCCTCGAACAGGTCTGGGAGCACAGCTTCTACGGTGACGCCCGGCTCGTCGACGCGTGCGTGATGCGGCTGCGCGGCAAGGTCGAGGACGACCCGCGCAGGCCGGTGTACGTGCAGACCGTGCGCGGCTTCGGCTACCGGTTCGGCCCGCTGTGAGCCCGGCCCGCCCCGACGGCCCCACGGGCCCCGACCGCCCCGCGCGGCCCGGCAGGCGGCCCCGGCACCGGCCCGGACTGCGGTCCCGCCTGGTCATCGCCTTCCTCCTGGTGTCCGCGCTCAGTGCCCTGGTCACCGCCGCGCTCACCTTCCGTCAGGCCCGCGCCGCCATCCTCGACCAGGCCCAGGAGACCGCCGTACGCGACCTGCGGGCCCAGGCCGAGTCGCTCGCCCCCGACGTGCCGGTCCCGCCCACCACCGAGGACCTGCGCAACGTCGTGCTCCAGCTCGACCGGGCGGGCGCCTCGCGCGGCTGGCACGCCCAGGCCGCCTACCGGGACGGCCGGCCGGTGGCGGGCGGGCCCGGCACCCCGGAACTGCCTCCCGGCCTGCGGGCGGCCGTCGACACGGGCGGGGAGGCCGTGTACCAGCGGTTCGAGCGGTACGGCGAGCCATGGCTCGCCGTGGGGATGCCCGTCTTGTTCGCCTCCGGCGGGTCCTCCGGGCTCACCGTGTACACCTCCTTCGCCCTCGACGAGCAGAAGGCGGACATCGCCGCGCTGGTCACCGCCGCGCAGGCGGGCGCCGTCCCCGCGCTCGTGCTCGCCGTCGTCCCGGCCCTGCTCGCCGCCCGCCGCGTCCTGCGGCCGGTGCGCCAACTGCGCGGGGCCGCCGAGCGGATCGCCCACGGCGCCCTCGACACCCGCCTCGACGCCACCGGCGGCGACGAACTGGCCGACCTGGGGCGCACGTTCAACACCATGGCCGCCACCCTGGAACGCGACGACGCCGAGCTGCGCCGCCTGGAGGCCGGTGCCCGCCGCTTCGCCGCCGACGTCTCCCATGAACTGCGCACCCCACTCGCCGCGATGAGCGCGGTCACCGAGGTCCTCGACGAGGACGCCGCCTCCGGGCGGCTCGACCCCGACACCGCGGAGGCGGTCCTGCTCATCAGCGAAGAGACCCGCAAACTGGCCCGGATGGTCGAGGACCTGATGGAGATCTCGCGCTTCGACGCGGGCGCCGCGGCCCTCCACCCCGACGAGGTCGACGTCGCCGAGGCCGTCCGCAAGACCGTCCAGCTGCGCGGCTGGACGTCCGGGCAGGTCACCGTCGACGTGCCCGAGGGGCTGCGGGCCCTGCTCGACCCCCGGCGCCTGGACGTGGTCCTCGCCAACCTGGTCGGCAACGCCCTGCGGCACGGTGGCGCCCCCGTGCTCGTCCGGGGGCGCCCGGCCGCCGACGGGGAACGGCTCGTCATCGAGGTCTCCGACCACGGCCCGGGCATCCCGGAGGAGGTCCTGCCCCAGGTCTTCGACCGCTTCTACAAGGCGGACTCCGCCCGTACCCGCTCCGACGGCAGCGGCCTCGGGCTCGCCATCGCCCGCGAGAACGTACGGCTGCACGGCGGCACCCTCACCGCCGCCAACGCCCCCGGCGGCGGCGCGGTCTTCACCGTCAGCCTGCCCCTGCGCGCGGAGGAGCCGGCATGAGCGCCCGCCGCACGCTCCGCACCGGGCTCGCCGCCCTCGCCGCGCTGCTGCTCGCGGGCTGCGGGATCGAGTCGACCGGACCGCGAGGGGCGGGAGCGCCCGCCGTCGGGGCCAACCGGCCCGGGGCGCAGACCCACGACGCCCGGCTGCTGTTCGTCGGCCCCTACGGGCTGCGCTACGCCGCCCGCGTCGCGAGCGCGCCGGTCGGCCCCCAGGAGGCCGTCGACCTGCTCCTGGAAGGCCCCACCGCCGCCGAACGCGAGCGGGGCCTGGTCACCCTGGTCCCGCCGATGAAGGGCGAGGTGACCGCCGCCCCCTCGGCCCCCGACCGCGTCGACCTCCATCTCCCGGTCCCGGTCGAACGCCTGGAGCAGGCCGCGGTGAGCCAGCTCGCCTGCACCGCCGCCAAGGCCGTCGACCTCGACCAGACCAAGGTCCTGGTCCGGGTCCACGAGCCGGACGCCCCCGGCACCTGGGACCTGCGCTGCGACGCCTCCGGGAGCGCCTACCCGGCGGAGGCGCCGAAGCCCTCGGCGTAATGTCATGGCTGCGCCAGGACCGTACCCCTCAGGAGGTCACTCCATGACCGCACGCCCCGACGGGCTCCCGCTCGCCGGCATCACCGTCGTCAGCCTCGAACAGGCCGTGGCCGCGCCCTTCGCCACCCGGCAGCTCGCCGACCTCGGCGCCCGGGTGATCAAGGTGGAGCGCCCCGGCGAGGGGGACTTCGCCCGCCGGTACGACACGACCGTGCACGGCGAGTCCAGCTACTTCGTGTGGCTCAACCGGTCGAAGGAGTCCCTCACCCTCGACCTGAAGACCGAGGCGGGCCGCGAGGTCCTGGAGCGACTCCTCGGCGGGGCCGACGTGTTCGTTCAGAACCTGGCGCCGGGCGCCGCCGCCCGCATGGGACTCGGCGCGGACGCGCTCGCGGAGCGCTTCCCCTCGCTGATCGCCTGCACCGTCTCCGGGTACGGGACCAGCGGCCCCTGGGCCGACCGCAAGGCGTACGACCTGCTCGTCCAGTGCCAGACCGGCCTGGTGTCGCTGACCGGCAACGAGCACGGGGCCGCCCGCGCGGGGGTGTCGGTCGCCGACATCGCCGCCGGGATGTACGCGTACAGCGGCATCCTCACCGCCCTGTTCACCCGCGCCACCACGGGTGTGGCCCGCGCCGTCGAGGTCTCGCTCTTCGAGGCGCTCGCCGAGTGGATGGGCCAGCCCGCCTACTACACGCGCTTCGGCGGCACCCAGCCGCCGCGCGTCGGCACCCGGCACGCCACCATCGCCCCGTACGGCGCCTTCACCGCCGCCGACGGCAACGACGTCCTGTTCTCCGTCCAGAACGAGCGCGAATGGGCCGCCCTGTGCGAGCGGTTCCTCGGGCGGCCCGGCCTGGTCGACGACCCCCGGTTCGCCACCGGCTCCGACCGGGTCGTCCACCGCGACGAGCTCGACGCGATCGTCGCCGCCCGCTTCGCCGAGCTCGACAGCGCGACGGCGGGCCGGCTCCTCGACGAGGCGGGCGTCGCCAACGCCGGGGTCAACGACATCGCCGCGTTCCTCGACCACCCCGTCCTCGACGCCCGCGACCGCTGGCGCGAGGTGCCGCTCCCCGGCGGCGCCCTGGTGCCCGCGCTGCTGCCCCCGGCCGATCTCGCGGGCGTCGAGGCGCGGATGGGCGCCGTGCCCGCCGTCGGAGAGCACACCGAGAGCATCCTCGCGGAACTCGGGTACGGGGCGGCCGACATCGCGCGGATGCGGTCCGGCCGTGCAGTCTGAGGCCACGTCACCGGCCGCGGGTCTGGCCGCGGGGCCGGCCGTGTCACCGGCCGCGGGTCCGGCCACGTCCCCGGCCGCGTCGCTGGCCCCGGGCCCGGCCGCCGTCACGCTCGTCCGCGCCTGCCCGCGCGACGGCACCGGCGGCAGCCCCACCGCGGTCGTCGTCGAGACGGGCGCGCCGATGAGCGACGAGGAGCGCCGCGCGGTGCCCGGGGCGTGGGGCGCCTCGCACGCCGTGTACGTCCGCGTGCGCGCCGACGACGGTCCCGAACCCACCGTGAACCTACGCTTCTTCACCGCCGAGGGGGAGCTGCCCGCCTGCGGCCACGGCACCGTCGCCGCGCTCGTGCTCCTCGCCTCGCGCGCGGCGCCGGGCGCGCCGTACCGCGCCACCCTCCGCACCGCCCGGCGCGCCTTCGCCGGACGCGCCCGGGTGGCGGGGGACCGGGGCACCGGCCTGTTCGACCCCGGCCCCGTCGACCTGCGCGCGCCGACCGCCGCCGAGCTCGGCCTCGTCCTGCCCGCCCTCGGCCTGGCGCCCGGCGAGGCGGGCCCGGACGTCCGGGTGGCGGGCGTCGGCCGGGAACGGATCCTGGTGCCCGTGGCCTCCAGGGCCGCACTCGCCGCGCTGGCACCGGACTTCCCCCGGCTCCGCGCCGCCTGCGACCGGCTCGGACTCCTCGGGGCCTACGTCCACTCCCCGCCGTCCCCCTCGGGCTCCCTCGCGGCCCGGATGTTCGCCCCCTCCATCGGCGTCCCGGAGGACATCGCCAACGCCAACAGCACCGCCTGCCTCGCCGCCCACCTGGCGGGGCGGGGCCTCACGGACCTCGCCGTCGACATGGGCGACGCGCTGGGCAGCCCGGCGAGGATCACGGCCACCGTCGTCACCCGGGCCGGTGACGATCGGCCTGGCGGCGACCTGCCTGGCGGTGACCCGCCCGGCATCGACCGGTCTGACGCCGACCGACCCGGCGGCGATCGGCCGGGCGGCGTCCGTCCGGACCGCGACCGCCCCGCGCCCGGCCCCCGCATCCTCATCGGCGGTACGGCCCTGATCCTCGGGGCCCGGGCACCGGGGCCCGCGCGTCACGCCTCGCGGTAGAGGGTGCTGAGCAGCTCGATCACGGCCGGGGCGGCGGGGTGTGGGTCGTCCCGCCACCAGGCCAGCCGTACCGCGACCGGCTCGGCGTCGCGTACCGGGCGGTACACCACGCCAGGACGGCGGTACTGGCTCGCGGTGGCCTCCGCGCTCATGCCGATCCTCCGGCCGGTGGAGATCGCGGTGAGCCAGTCGTCCACGTCGTACGTCTCCTCCGTCGCGGGACGGGAGTCCGGCGGCCACAGGTCGGGCGTGGTGGTGCCGGTGCGCCGGTCGATCAGCAGCGTGTGGCCGGTGAGGTCCGCCAGGCGTACCGAGCGGCGGCGCGCCAGCGGGTCGTCGGCGGCCATCACGCACAGCCGCCGTTCAAGGCCCACGATCGCGGAGTCGAAGCGCCGGTCCTCCAGCGGCCTGCGCAGCACGGCGAGGTCGCAGGAGCCCTCCGCGAGCCCGGCGGTCGCGGTGTTCACCCGCACCATGTGCAGCTCGGTCTCCGGGTGCGCCGCCGCCCAGCGGCGCTGGAAGGCCGGGGTGTGCCGGCCCAGCGCCGACCAGGCGTAACCGATCCGCAGGACGCGCTGCCCGGAGGTGGCCTCCCGGACCAGCTCGTCCGCCTCCGCGAGCACCCGCCGCGCGTGCGCCACCACGCGTATCCCGTTCGCCGTCGGGGTCACGGAACGCGAGGTGCGGCGCAACAGGCGGACGCCGAGGGCCCGTTCGAGGGAGGCGAGGGTGCGGGAGACGGCGGCCTGGGAGACGCCCAGCGCGAGCGCCGCGTCCGTGAAGGTGCCCTCGTCGACGATCGCGACCAGGCAGCGCAACTGGCGCAGCTCCACGCCCCCGCCGTCCCGGCCGCGCCCGCCTCCCGTGTCGTCCCGGGCTTCGCTCGTATCCATGATTCGATCGTATAGATGTGACTCGTTCATGCATTTTGCGCAAGGAGGCCGGGCATCGACGATCACCTCATGCACTCTGCTCCTGCCGCCGGAACCGCCCCCGCGCCGCGCGCCACCTCGGCGGGCGTCGCCGCCATGCTCGGCAGCGGTCTGTCCAACCAGATCGGCGCCGCGACCGGCTCCCTCGCCTTTCCCGTCCTGGGGCCCGTCGGGGTCGTCGCGGTGCGCCAGTACGTCGCAGCCGCCGTCCTGCTGGCCGTCGGGCGGCCCGCGCTGCGGAGCTTCACCTGGCGGCAGTGGCGGCCGGTCGTCCTGCTCGCGGTCGTCTTCGGCACCATGAACCTGTCCCTGTACACCGCCATCGACCGGGTGGGCCTCGGGCTCGCCGTGACGCTGGAGTTCCTCGGCCCGCTCGTCATCGCGCTGGCCGCCACCCGCCGCCGGGTCGACGCGTTCTGCGCGGTCGTGGCGGCGACCGGAGTCGTGGTCCTGATGCGCCCGCAGCCCTCCACGGACTACGTCGGGATGGGGGCCGGCCTGCTCGGGGCGGTGTGCTGGGCCTCGTACATCCTGCTGAACCGCACCGTCGGCAGCCGGGTCCCCGGCGCCCAGGGGAGCGCGGCGGCCGCGCTGCTCTCGGCTGTCATGTTCCTGCCGGTCGGCCTCTATGTCGTCCTGCGCCACCCGCCGACGGTCGAGTCCCTCGGGTACGCCATCGCCGCCGGCGTGCTCGCCTCGGCCGTGCCCTACCTGGTGGACCTCTTCACCCTGCGGCACGTCCCGGCTGCCGCCTTCGGGCTCTTCATGAGCGTGAACCCGGTCCTCGCGGTCCTGGTCGGGTGGATCGGGCTCGGGCAGAGCCTGGGCTGGACCGAGGCGGCCGCCATCGGCGCCGTCGTCGGCGCGAACGTCCTGAGCATCGCGACGTCGGGCCGCCGGGAGGCGCCCACCTCAGGTGGCGGGCCCGCCACCTGAGCCGGGGGCCGGACCACCGGGGCCCGCCTCCTCCGCCTCCCCCGCCTCCGCTTTCGCCTCAGCCTCCCGCGCATCCCTCAACGCCGTGTGCACCGACCACACCACCGACACCAGCGGCACCGCCACCACCGCCCCGAGGATGCCGGCCGCGATCGACCCCGCGATCACCGAGATGGCCACCACCAGCGGATGCAGCCGTACGGCCCAGCTCATGACGAGCGGGTGCAGCAGATGGCCCTCGATCTGGCCGATGACCACGATCAGGGCGATGACGATCGCCGCCACCCACGGGCCCTTCGACGCGAGGGCGACCACCGCGGCGACCGCGAGCGCGATCGGCGAACCGATCAGCGGGATGAACGCGGCCAGGAACTCCAGCAGCGCCAGCGGCACCGCGAGCGGTACGCCGAGCAGCCACAGCGCGACGCCGACCAGCACCGCGTTGGTCGCGGCCACCAGCACGATCCCATGGGTGTATCCGGTGAACGTGCGCCAGGCGGCCCGCCCGCCGATGCCCACATGGTCGCGCGCGGAGCGCGGCAACTGCTCCTGGAACCAGCTCCACTGCCGGTCGCCCGAGTGGATGAAGAACACCGAGCAGAACAGCGCGAGGGCCAGCGTGGTCAGCACCGCCACCACCTGGTGCGCCCCGCTCAGCGCCTGGCTGACCAGCGCCGAGCGGTGACTCGACAGGAACTCCCCGATCCTGGACTGGACGTCGGTGAGCGCCTGCGGGTTCAGCCGGAACGGCGGCCGCTGCAGCCAGTCCTCGATCCGGCCGACGCCGTCCCGGAACTCCCGTACCAGCGTCGTCCGCTCACCCGCGACCGCCTCGCCGACCAGCGCGAGCACGCCGAGGACCAGCGCGATGCCGCCGAGCAGGGTGAGCGTCACCGCCAGCGGGCGGGGCAGCCGGCGCGCGACGAGATCGGCGACCGGGCGCAGCAGCGCGGTGACCACCAGGCCGAGGAAGACCGCCACCCCGACCTCGTGGAACCGCCCGAGCAGGCCGAACAGGAAGTACACGAGCGTGCCGACGACCAGCAGCCGCCACGCGTAGGCGGCGGCCGTGCGGAGGAACGGGGCGACCGTGGGCGGTGCGGCTGGCTGCATGCCCGACGACGTACCACCCCGGCCGCGCCCTGCCACGGCCCGGCCCCGACATTCCCCCGACCGGGTCGGGCGACCGGACCCGAGGCTACGAGCGGTCCTCCACCAGGACGACCTCCAGGGTGCGGGGGCCGTGGACGCCCTCCACGCGGTCCAGTTCGATGTCGCTGGTCGCGGACGGGCCGGAGATCCAGGTCAGCGGGCGGGCCGGGTCCAGGCGCTCCAGGGCCAGCGGCACGGAGGCGACCACCTGGGCGGGGGCGCGGACCACGCAGACGTGGTGGTCGGGGATCAGGGTGATGCGGCGGCGGCCCTGGTCGGCGGAGCCGTCGAGGACCAGGGTGCCGGTCTCGGCGACGGCCAGCGCGCAGGCGGTGACCACGCTGTCCACCCGGTCGAGTTCGGCGGGCGTGCTCTCCGCGCGGTCCGGGATCCGCTCGGCGTCGCTCGCCGCGAGCCAGCCGGGGTCGAGGCCCGGCGGGACGAGCACCGTCCGCGCGCCCCGCGCCGCCAGCAGTCCCGCGAGGAGCGCCGGGAGTTCCCCGGCCGTGCAGCGGTGCACGAGCGCCCGGTACTCCGCCAGGTTCTCCGCGAGCAGATCCACGGTCCGCTCGGGGCTCCGCTCGCCGTGCTGCCGCAGATAGGAGCGCGCGACGGCCTCCTCGTACGGTACGGGGTCCGCCGGCAGCCCGGCGAGGGCACGCCTCACCCGGCCGAGGACCCGGTCCCTGCTGCTCATCTCGTCTCCTCGCGTCCGCCGTCCGTGCGGTCCCACCAGTCGCGGAACGGCTCCGCGGGCACCTCCGGCAGGTCCCGGGTCGCGCTCCAGGCCCGGCCGGGGCCCGGCAGGGTGCGCGGGTGGAGCCGTCGGGTGCGGGCGGCGAGCCGCTGGCCGGTGCGCAGCACGCCCGGTCGGCCGAATGCCCAGCGGGCCGCCCGCATCGCCGCCCGCTCGGCGGCGTGCCCCTTCGCCGGACGCAGCACGACCTTGTTGCCCGCGCGGGTCGCGGGGCCGCCCTGGGCGACGCGTTCGCGCAGGTGGACGAGGACCTCCGGGATGTCGATGGCGACCGGGCAGACCTCGTAGCAGGCCCCGCACAGCGAGGAGGCGTAGGGGAGGGAGGCGTCGATCCCGCTCGCCGTCCCGCGCAGCTGGGGGCTGAGGATGGCGCCGATGGGGCCCGGGTAGACCGAGCCGTACGCGTGGCCGCCGGCCCGCTCGTACACCGGGCAGACGTTGAGGCAGGCCGAGCAGCGGATGCAGCGCAGCGCCTGCCGGCCCACGTCGTCGGCGAGGGTGTCGGTGCGGCCGTTGTCGAGCAGGACCAGGTGGAAGGCGTGCGGCCCGTCGTCGTCGGCCGTGCCGGTCCACAGCGAGGTGTACGGGTTCATCCGCTCGGCGGTCGAGGAGCGCGGCAGGGTCTGGAGGAACACCTCCAGGTCCCGCCAGGTGGGGATGGTCTTCTCGATGCCGACGACCGAGATGAGGGTCTCGGGCAGGGTCAGGCACATCCGGCCGTTGCCCTCGGACTCGACGACGACCAGCGTGCCCGTCTCGGCGACCATGAAGTTGGCGCCGGAGACGCCCACCTTGGCCCGCAGGAACTTCTCCCGCAGATGGAGCCTGGCCGCCTCGGCCAGTTCGGTGGGGGAGTCGGTGAGGCCCTCAGGAGCCGGGCGGCCCCATGCGGTCATCTCGGAGCGGAAGACGTCCCGGATCTCGCCGCGGTTGCGGTGGATGGCGGGGACGAGGATGTGCGAGGGCCGGTCGTGGCCCAACTGGACGATCAGCTCGGCGAGATCGGTCTCGTACGCGCGGATCCCCTCGGCCTCCAGTGCCTCGTTGAGGCCGATCTCCTGGGTGGCCATCGACTTGACCTTGACGACCTCCGACTCGCCGGTGGCCTTCACCAGGCCGACGACGATCCGGTTGGCCTCCGCCGCGTCCGCCGCCCAGTGGACCGTGCCGCCCGCCGCCGTCACCGACTCCTCAAGTCGCAGCAGGTAGTGGTCGAGATGGCGCAGGGTGTGGTCCTTGATCCGCCGGCCCGCCTCGCGCAGCTCCGCCCAGTCCGACACCTCCGCGACGGCGGCGGCGCGCTTGGCGCGGATCGTGTGGGTGGCGTGCCGCAGGTTGCCGCGCAGCCGCTCGTCGCGGACGGCCTCGCGCGCCGCGTCGGGGAACGCGGGCATCCCGACGAAGGTGCCGTTCGTGCCGCTCGCGCCGCTCACCCGGCCCGTCCCGCTCGTACCGCTCATGACAGGGGTTCCTCCTCCGTGCTCGCCAGGATCTCCGCGATGTGCACCGGGCGCAGGGCCGTCCGCAGCCGGGTCATCGTCCCGCCGAGGTGCATCAGGCACGAATTGTCGGCAGCGCACAGCACCTCGGCGCCGGTGGACTCGGCGCTGCGCACCTTGTCCGCGCCCATGGCCGCGGAGACGTCCGGGTTCTTCAGGGCGAAGGTGCCGCCGAAGCCGCAGCACTCCTCGGCGCCCGGCAGCTCCCGCAGGTCGAGCCCCTTCACCGCCCGCAGCAGGCGCAGCGGCCGGTCGCCGAGCCCCAGACCGCGCAGCCCGTGGCAGGTGGGGTGGTACGTGACCGTGTGCGGGTACCAGGCGCCGACGTCCGTCACGCCCAGCACGTCGACCAGGAACTCCGTCAGCTCGTACGTCTTCGGCACCACGGGCGCCAGCGCCGCCGCCAGTCCGCCGCCGCGCCCCTCCGCCCGGGCCCGCTCGCCCATGCGCGGATACAGCTCCCGCACCATCGCCCCGCAGGACCCCGAGGGCGTCACGATCGCCTCGTATCCGCCGAAGACCTCCGCGAAGCGCCGCGCGAGCGGTTCGGCCTCGTGCCGGTAGCCCGTGTTGTAGTGGGCCTGCCCGCAACAGGTCTGCCCGGAGGGGAAGTCGACGTCGACGCCCAGCCGCGTCAGCAGCCGCACCACCGCCCGGCCGGTGTCCGGATAGAGCGTGTCGTTCACACAGGTCAGGAACAGGGCGACACGCATCGCGGCTCCTTCGGGGGGTCGGGGGCGGGGGCCGTACGCCGTGCTGGTGTCCACCCTAGACAGCCCCGGGAACGCGGAACGCCCGCCTCCCCGGAGGGAGGCGGGCGCTCTGGACCGGTCCGGTGCCGAACGGATCAGCGCTTGGTGCCCTTGATGACGATGTCGCCGATGCCGACGTGCAGACGCCCGCTCGCCTCGAAGCCGAACTCGGCCGCCCACTCCTCGTACTCCTTGGGCGTGTAGACCATGCCCTCGCCCGACGCGATCGTCAGGAAGTACGCGGACAGCGCGGCCGCCACGTCCGGGCCGGTCTCGTCGTCGTGGGCCAGCGGGGTGGCCACGAACAGGCCGGCGCCGGGCTCGACGGCGCGGGCCGCCTTGGCGATCAGCTCCTTGTTGCGCTCCGCCGACCAGATCTCCAGGAAGTGGCCGAAGAGGACGGCGTCACAGCCCTTGGGGAACTCGTCCTTGAAGACGTCCAGGCCGACCGCGCGGACCCGGTCGCCCAGGCCGAGGTCGGCGATCTTCCGGTTGGCCCGCTCCGCGACCGTGGGCAGGTCGGCGATGGTGATCCGCAGGTGCGGCCAACGGCGCGCCAGGTGCGTCGCGTTGACGGCGGTGCCGCCGCCGATGTCGAGCAGGTGGGTGTAGCCGGAGAGGTCCAGCTCCTGCACCAGCTCCTCGGCCATGACGCGGCTCACGGAGCCCATCATGTTGTGGAACACGGTCTCCTTCGCCGGGTCGAGCGCCAGGCGCCCGTACAGCGTCGGGGAGTCGCCGGGGACCTCCTTCTGGAGACCGATGTTGCTGTACTCCTTGAGCGACTCGTAGAACCAGAACATCGGCCGGTAGTTGATCTGCTGCTCCCACGGCACGAACGCGGCCGGGATGTCGTCCAGCTTGCCGGCGAGCGGCTCGGAGACCGCCGTGTTGTAGTAGCGGTCGTCCTCCTTGCGCAGCAGTCCGGCGCTGGTGCAGCCGAGCAGCAGGATGCGGGCCGGCTGCTCCTCGATGCCCAGCCGCTCCGCGACGTCCTTCCGGGTGAGGCCGGGCTCGCGCCCCAGCAGCTCGAAGAGGCCGAACTGGCAGGCGGCGCTCAGGTACTGGAACCTGTAGTGCCCGTAGAAGAGCTCACGCAGCGGCTCGATGGAACTCGTCGAGGGGTCGATCGAAGTGTCCGACATTGTATTTCGCTCCCAGATTCAGTGCGTGGTGAATACCCGGTCGGGGCGTGAATACAGGCTGTCGTACGGGGAGACGCGGAGCATCACGTATTCAGGCGATCTGGGAAAGGGTCAGGAAAGGCGGGTCGCACGGGGGTTAATGCACTCTCGTGATATCCGGGATCGGATGGATCGGGTGGATCGGGGCGCACACGGAAACGCCCCCTGCCGGCGGCGGGAAGCCGTCGGCAGGGGGCGCGCAAGGGAGCCCGAACGGGTGGTCAGGCCGCGTTCTCCTTCTTCGGCACGAGCAGGCTGACCAGCGCGATGCCCACGGCGATCCCCGCCGCGCAGAGGAAGACCAGGTCGTAGCCGGAGGCCACGGCCTCCGCCTTCGAGGTGCCCTCGACCGCGTCGGCGGCCTTGGCGCCGGCGGCCGTCGCGAGCACCGCGAGACCGATCGAACCGCCCACCTGGCTCCCGGTGTTGGCGAGACCGCCGACGATCCCCGCGTACTCCTCGGGCGCGCCGGCGGTCGACGCGGCCATGAGGGTCGGGAAGGTCAGACCGATGCCGACCGAGATGAGCAGCGTGGGGCCGAGCACGCTCGCCGCGTAGCCGCTGCCGGGTCCCGCGGCGGACAGCCACAGGAAGCCCGCCACGAAGCAGGCGCTGCCGGCCAGGATCAGCGGGCGGACGCCGACCTTGGGCAGCCAGCCCGAGGCGAAGTGGGCGACCACCATGAACCCGACGGCGGCGGGCGTCTGGCCGAGGCCGGCCTGGAGCGCGGTGAAGCCGAGGACGTTCTGCAGGAAGAGCGCCGTGAAGTACCACATCGCGATGGCGATCCCGCCGAACAGCAGCAGCATCGCGTTGCCGGTGGCGATGCCCCGGTTCCGGAACAGCTTCAGCGGCACCATCGGGTTGGCGACCTTGGTCTCGACCACCAGGAAGGCGAGGAGCAGGACCAGGCCGACCAGGATCGGTCCGACGACCAGGCCGGAGCCCCAGCCGTGGTCCGCGATGTGCATGACGCCGAAGACCACCGCGGCCAGGCCCAGGGTGCCGGTGAGGGCGCCCAGGACGTCGAGCGACTCACGCCGGGTGGAGCGCGCGGCGGACAGCTGGGTGAGCGCCACGGTGATCAGGAGCGCGCCGATCGGCACGTTGATCAGGAAGACCCACCGCCACGACAGACCGGTCGTGAAGGCACCGCCGACGATCGCGCCGGCCAGACCGCCCACACCGCCCGAGGAGGCCCAGGCGCCGAAGGCCTTGGCCCGCTCGCCCGGCTCGGTGAAGACCGTGTTGATGACCGCCAGCGTCGACGGGGCCATCATCGCGGCGCCGACACCCTGCACGACGCGCGCCGTGACCAGGATCTCGGACGTGGACGCGAGGCCGCCGACGAGGCTCGACACGGAGAACACGACCAGACCGGCGGTCAGCACCCGGCGCGCGCCGAACAGGTCGGCCGCGCGGCCGCCGAGCAGCATGATGCCGGCGAAGGTGAGCAGATAGCCGTTCACCACCCAGGCCAGACCGGTGTCGGTGAAGCCGAGGTCCTCACGGACCGAGGGCAGGGCGACATTCACGATGGACGAATCCAGGATCACCATGAACTGACAGGCGCACACCAGCGCCAGAATCAGCCAGGCCCGGCCGTTCGCCGTTCCCGCGCCGCCGCGGGTGGTAGTGCTTTTCTCAAACTGTTCGGTCGCCACTGACGCCTCCATCAAACGAATCTGCAATGCCCGTCACGAGTTCGCCGCCGTTTTCGGTGGCGTTTTCGGCGGAGCCTTCGGGGGCGCGTCTTCACTCGCCGCGCCCCTCACCCGGTCGATGACGGCGGCCGGGTCGGCGGGGGAGCGGTCCCCGCGCCAGGCGATGTGCTGGTCCGGGCGAACCAGCGCCAGGTCGCAGTCCCAGAGTTCCCGCACCCGGACGTCCTTCACCACGACATGGGTGACCGGCAGCCCGGCCGCCTCGGCCGCGGCGAGCAGCGCGTCGGCCTTCCCGTCGCCCACCGTGTCGACCAGCGTGAACTCGCGGCCGAAGCGGTCGAAGAGCTGCTCGCCGTCGTCCAGGACCAGGCTCGGAGGGCGGGCGCCCGGCCAGGTGCTCGGGATGTACCGCAGCGGGTCGGAGGGCGGCTCGCCGGTCCCGTCGGACCAGACGATGGGCGATCCGGCGTACCGGTAGTCCAGGTAGATGCCCTCGTACGTGTTCTCGCCCGGCTGCGCGGCGAGGAACCGGCCCTGCTCGGCGGGCGTCGCGCCCTCGGCGCCCAGCCGCATGAACTGGAAGTGCACGTCGAGGTGGCGGCGCGACATCGCCATGTTGCGCAGCCCGACCGGTCGCCGCTCGGCCTCGTAGCTGTCGAGCAGCCGGGACCCGCCGTAGCCGTTGATCACCGCGGCCAGCTTCCAGCCCAGGTCGACCGCGTCGCCCGCGCCGGTGTTCATGCCGTGACTGCCGGAGGGGAACATCTGGTGCGCGGCGTCGCCGGCGAGGAAGACCCGGCCGGACCGGTAGCCGTCGGCGATCAGGTACTTCGGCGTCCAGCGCGAGGTGACGTGCACCGCGTCGATCACCAGGTCGACGTTGAGCTGCGACCGGATCCACGCCGCCGGATCGGCGGGCGGCGGGTCGAAGTCCTCCTGGCGCAGCGAGTGGAAGGCCCAGGTGCCGGCCTCGTCGAGCGAGATCAGCACGTAACGGTTGGTGAAGTAGTGCCAGAAGTAGCCGTGCCGGAACAGGCTCTCGCTGTCGGAGCTGCGGAAGGTCACGGAGAACGCGGCCGGCAGGTCGTGCACCTCGCCGCCCTCGCCGTCCGCGATGCCGCCGTTGGTGAGCGCGATCCCGACGGCCCGCCGGATGGTGCTCCCGGCGCCGTCGCAGGCCGCGACATAGCCCGAACGCACGGTGTGCGTGGTGTCGGTCTCCAGGTCGCGGAAGGTGCTGGTGACACCGTCGGCGTCCTGCTGGAGCGACTCGAAGCGCCAGAGGTGGCGCACGTCGATCAGGGGGTGCCGGCGGCAGTGGTCGAGGAGCACCGGCTCCAGGTCGGCCTGCGAGACGCGCTGGTACGGCTGGCTGGGCTGCCCGCCGTCCTCGCTCTCCCGGATCTCCCGCCACTTCTCCTCGACGGAGGGCTGCTGCCAGACGGCGAGCCGCTCGGCGTCGAGACCGGTCGACCAGAGCACGTCGAAGGGGTACTCGGCGGGCACACCCGCCCTGCGGATGTCGTCCGCCACCCCGAGCCTGGCGTGGTGCTCCATGGTCCTGGGGTTGGTGAACTCCATCTTGGGATGGACGGTGGGACCGGCGTTCTGCTCGGCGAGCACACAGGCCACACCGTGGTGGGCCAGTTCCAGTGCCGTCATCATCCCGACCGGTCCTGCACCGACCACGACTACGGGGACGTTGTCCATAGCTCCTAACCCTCCGCTGCCCGAGGTGACGTACGCAGCTTCCCCCTCGGGGGACGCGTACACATCACGTGTTCGTGGGATCTTGATCGACGACGGGAACCGGCCGGTCAGCCATGCGGAATCGCGTCAACGAGCAGGGCCTCGGCCCAGTCGCGGGTGTACTCCTCAAGCACCGGGAAGCCGCCCTCCGGGGGCGGGACGTCCTTCGACCAGTGGTAGCGGGCGCCCGGGTTGTGCACGGGCTTCCCGTCGGCGCCGAACAGGGTGGGGCTGCCCTGCACCGAGGTGCGCCTGGCCTCCGCCCAGTCCCGGTGGATCTCGGCCCGCCCCCGGCCCTCGGCCATGGCCCGCGCCAGCGCGTCGGCGTCCACCAGCGGGCAGCTCCCGGCGGCCTCCAGGATCACCGCCGGGATGCTGACGCAGCGGCTCTCCACGAGGAAGGCGCGGCGCAGCGCGGTGTCGAGCTGGTCGCTGCCGGCCAGGCCGCCCACGGCCGGGTCCTTGGCGGCCTGCACCGCCTCCATGGCGGGGAGCATCGTGACCGGGTACGTGGAGTCGGGGGCGTGCCACAGCCGCCAGCCCAGCTCCGGCAGCCGCCCGGCTATGGCGACGATCTCGCTGTCGATGATGTGCTTCGGCGTCGGCATGCTGTTGAAGAGCTCCAGCGGGAACGCCCGGTGGTCGACCAGCAGCTCCACGTCGAGACGGAGCGCCTCGGCGTGCAGGGTGTCCAGGGCGAGGGACGCCCAGGGACAGCTCAGGTCGGACCAGAAGGTCAGGGTGACGGGTCGGTCGGGCACGGGGGGCCTCCTGTGTCGTACGGGGAAGGATGGGGTTCGGGGTATGGCGTGAA
This sequence comes from Streptomyces sp. NPDC094032, assembly GCF_040303965.1. Lineage (NCBI taxonomy): Bacteria > Bacillati > Actinomycetota > Actinomycetes > Kitasatosporales > Streptomycetaceae > Streptomyces > Streptomyces sp. NPDC094032. The sequence continues at coordinate 58,440 of NZ_JBEOUE010000018.1, forward strand.
CACGGCATCCCGTACGGGGGCGGGGGACGGCCCCGTACGGGATGCCGCGCGCGGGCAGCACGGCGGGCCGGCCCCCTGTCGGGGACCGGCCCTCAGCGCTCCGCGACCGGAACCGGAACGGCCGCGGCCCGGCGGCCGGGTCACATGTCCGAGGGGGCCCGGACCGCCGGCGTCAGCTGCTCGGTGTGGTTGCGGCGGCGGATCTCCTCCACCGCGCGCCGCAGGTCCTCCTCGTCCTTCGGGGGCGAGGCGAGCAGGTCGGCGATCTCCTGCTGGTAGTTCTCGTGCCCGGCCGGCGTGCCGACCAGCAGGAAGCGCATCTTCACGTCGCCGGGGTTGCGGAAGCCGTGCGGGGTGCCCTTGGGCACGTAGAGCACGGTGCCGGGGGTCGCGCGGGTCACCTTCTGCCCGGTCTTCGACTCCCACTGGGTCCACGAGCCGGGCTCGGACGTGATCACCTTGGGCTGGAAGGCGAAGAACTCCACCTCGCCCTCCAGGACGTAGAAGATCTCCTCGTGGGTGGAGTGGCTGTGCGCGCCGACGTCGAAGCCCGGCGCGAACTCGCACTCGACGGCCAGCAGGTTCGGCGTGGTCTCCTGCCCCACCTTGAGGTTCACCTGGTGGCCGATCGGCCGGCCCTCACCGGGCCCCAGCGTGAATCCATCGGTGATGTCACTGATGAAGGTCATGACTGCTGTCCTCTCGTATCGCTCCGGGCGCGGCCGGCCGTGACCGGAACGTCGCTTTCAGCTTCCTGGGGCCGCGGTCGCGGCCACATCACGTGTTCCTGGGATCCCGATCGCCTCGACGACCCGGGCCGTGGTCAGCACCGCGGCGCAGCGGTCCGCCGCCTGGCCCAGGGCCTGCCGGTGCTCCGCCGGGCCGAAGTCCGCCAGGGCGTCCGCGACCAGGAAGGGCTGGATGTCGTGGGCGAAGGCGTCGTACGCGGTGGCCAGACAGCCGATGTGGGCGTAGACCCCGACCACGATCAGCTGGTCGCGCCCCCGCTCCCGCATCAGCTCGGTGAGCGGGGTGCGGTGGAAGGCGCTGTAGCGCCACTTCGTGAGGACCGTGTCGGCACCGGTCGGCGCGATCTCCGGCAGCAGCTCCCGGTCCTCCGGGGCGCTGCTCATGCCCGGCCCCCAGAAGTCGGCGAGCAGCCCGCGCTGGCGCGGGTCCATGTCCCCGGGCTGGGCGCTGTAGGCGACCGGGACGCCCTGCGCGCGGGCCGTGTCCAGGAGCAGGCGCACATGGGCGAGGAGCGGGCCCGCGGGCTCGGCCGCGCGGTCGAACGGGGCCAGGAAGTAGCGCTGCATGTCGTGGACGAGCAGCACCGCCCGGTCGGCCGACGGCAGCCAGGACACGCGGTTCCGCGGCAGCTCGCTCTCGGTGGGGAGCGGATAGGGCGGAATCGGCGGGATCGCCATCTCGGTTCTCCTTGGTGGGCGGAGGGCAGGCGTCGGCGGCGGGGCGGCGGCGGTCAGCCGAGTGCCGCGCCGCCGTCGACGTACAGGTCCTGGAGGGTGATGTGGGAGGCCTGGTCGGAGAGCAGGAACAGGACGGCCTGCGCGACCTGCTCGGCGGTGCCGACGCGGCCGAGCGGGATCCCGACCCGGAACGCCTCCAGGGAGCCGTTCACGGTGGCGTCGCCGGCCCCGTCCCCGGCCGCGTCCCACATGTCCCGCAGCATCGGGGTGTCGGTGGAGCCGGGGGAGACCACGTTGCAGCGCACGCCCCGGCCTGCGAGCTCCAGACCGAGGCACTTGGTGAGCATCGACGACGCCGCCTTGGACGCGGCGTACGCGCCCATGCCCACGCGCGGCACCCCGCCCGCGTTGGAGGCGACGGTCACGACGGCCCCCCTGCCGCGGCCCGCCATCCGGCCGGCGACGGAGCGGGAGACCGCGAACACCCCGCGCACGTTGACCCCGAAGATCTCGTCCCAGGCCTCGTCGGCGAGATCGAGGACGGCGCCGGTACGGAGCACCCCGGCCACGTTCACCAGCAGCTCCACCGGGCCGAGTTCCCGCTCCACCCGCTCCGCCGCCGCCTCGACCGCGGCGCTGTCGCGGACGTCCACGCACATGGCCGTGTTCTTGACCCCGGCGGCGTCGAGTTCGGCCGCCACCCCCGTGACCGGCTCCGGCGCGGCGTCCCACAGCGCCACCTGGGCGCCGTGCGTGCCGAGCAGCCGGGCGACGGCCGCGCCGATGCCCTGGCCCGCGCCCGTGACCACGGCGACGCGACCGCTGATCCCCTCCGTACCGGTGGACAACACCGTGCTCATTGGCTCCCCCTGCCTCGTTGGTAAGTGCTTCGCCTACTCCTGCACCGTGGGCTCCGCCGCCTCGGCGACGGCGTCGTACCCGAACAGCCAGGCCCGCTGCCGCAGCCCGAACTCCGTGTCCATCGCCGCGTCCCGCTCCCGCCGCCGATCGCCGTCCTCGACGTGGTGGTCGCGCTCGTTCTCCCGGATGAAACGGTGCACCCGCTCGGCGCGGGGCCTGCGCAGCTCCTCGTAGCGGCGCAGCGCGTCGGGGACCGTCTTGGCGGTGGCGTCCTTGAGACAGACGGCCAGCGTCAGCGCGTCCTCAAGGCCCAGCGCGGCGCCCTGCGCCCCGAAGGGCAGCATCGGGTGCGCGGCGTCGCCGATCAGGGTCACCCGGTCGGTGCTCCACCGCTCCACCGGATCGCGGTCGTACAGCGCCCAGCGCGTCACCTTCGACGCGGCGGACAGCAGCGCGAGCAGCTCCGGCGCCCACCCGGTGTAGGCGTCGAGCAGCTCCTGGGGGGAGCCCTCGGCCGACCAGGACTCGCGCCGCCAGTCGCCCGCCGGGGCGGTCGCGGCGATGCTGACCGAGCGCCCGCCCGAGATCGGGTAGGCCACGCAGTGCTGGCCCGGCCCCATCCACAGGGAGACGTGCGGCCGTTCCGCCGCCGCCGGCCAGGCCGACGCCGGGACGACGGCCCGGTAGATGGACTGCCCGGAGAACCGCGGCTCGTCGCCCACGGTCCGCCCGCGGACGGTCGAGCGGATGCCGTCGGCCCCGATGACGACGTCCGCCCGGAACTCGAAGCCGTCGGCGAAGCGCAGCACCACCTCGTCGCCGAGCTCGCCGCCCTCGTCGATCGCCACGCACTCCATGCCCAGATGCAGGGCGGACTCGGGCAGTTGCTCCACCAGGGCGCTGTGCAGCCCGGCCCGGTGCAGGGCCAGATAGGGCGCCCCGTACATCTCCGTACACGCCTCGCCGAGCACGGTCCTGGCCAGCGTTCCGCCGTCGGCCCAGCCGCGCACCTCGATCGACTCCGGCCGTACGCCGTCCCGCTCCAGGCTGCGGCCGATGCCGAGGGCCAGCAGCAGCCGCGAACCGTTGGGCGAGATCTGGATCCCGGCGCCGATCTCGCGCAGGTGCCGGGTGCGCTCGAACACGTCGCAGGTGAGACCGCGCTTGGACAGGGCCACCGCGAGCGCGACCCCGGCGATACCGGCGCCGACAATGGCGATCCTGGGGGGTACCTCCGCCATGCGCTGCTCTCCTTTCATGCCTCCCGTGCCGCCCGTGACAGCCGGGACCCGATGTCTGACGAGTGGTTCAGTAGTAGAGGAGCGCCTTGCTCCAGTCCTCGTCCGGACCGAAGAGGCTGCGCGGCTTCACCACGTCGTGGACGCCCGTGAGGGCCTCCAGCGGCACCAGCGAGCCGGGCGGCACCCCGTCGATCCGCGCCGGGACGGGCCCGTACGCGGCCTCGATCGCCGCCGCCAGCGCGGTGCGGGCGGCCTCCCGGTGCTCCGGGGCGACCTCGATCTCCAGCTCAAGGAGCTCGGGGCGGGCACGGGCCCGCCAGAACATGACGCCGTGCTCGACCGGCAGCCCGAAGACCAGCTCCTCCAGGCGCGCCTGGGTGACGGTCGCGGAGCCGACCCGGTGGCCGAACGCGGAACGCCCGAGCACCCGCACCGTCGGCAACTGCCAGCCGCACGCGCAGGGTTCGTCCGAGACCTCGACGTTGTCCTCCAGGTTGTACCGCAGCAGCGGCATCGCCTGGCGGTACAGCGGCGTGACCACCAGCTGGCCCGCCCCGTCGGCGGACAGCGTGCCCGTCCCGGGGTCGTACACCTCGAAGACCGCCCGGTCCGCCCACAGGTGCAGCCGCCCCTCCGGGCACTCGCCGGCCAGGCTGCCGGTCTCCGTGGAGCCGTACTCCTCGACGACGGGGACGCCCCAGATCTCGCCGATCCTGGCCCGGCGCGCCGGGCTGAGCGGCTCCCCGCCGACGAACACCGCGCGCAGGGCGGGGAAGTCGCGGTCCGGGACGAGCCCGGCGGCCCGCGCGGCCGCCGCCCACAGCAGGATCTCGGTGGGCATCGACCAGGTCAGGCTGACCTCCAGGTCGTGCAGCACCCGCAGCACGCGCGAGTACGGCATCGCGAGCGAGCGGTTGTCGCCGGGGACCACCGTGGCGCCCTTGAGCCGCGCCGCCGCCTGGGCCAGATGGCCGGTGATCATCAGCGCGTACGGGGTGCGCACCAGGAAGGTGTCCTCCGGCCCGATCCCGACCCACTTGCGGGCGTAGCGCTCGGCCAGGTCGGTCCAGTCGCGCTCGGTGTAGTACGAGGGGGTCGGGCTGCCCGCCGTGCCGCTGGACTCGTGGTAGGTGGCCAGCTCGCTCTTCGGCACGGCGAGCATGCCGAACGGATAGGCGTCCCTCAGGTCCTGCTTGCCGGTCAGGGCGAGCCCCTCGAAGTCCGCGCGCGAGGCGGGCGCGGGACCGGCGCCGAAACGCCGCCGGTAGAAGGGCGAGTTACGGGCCCAGGCGAGCGTCTCGCGCAACTGCTCGTCCTGCGTCTTGCGGAGCTGCTCCTGATCACGCCAGTCGCCCAGTTGGGGAAGGCGCTCCGAGAACTGCCGGCTCATGGTGTCTCCAGTCCGAGAATCCGGTGGGCGTTCCGCCACAGCACCTGGTGCAGCACCGGTCGCGGAAGCCCGAGGGCCTGGTACTTGGCCAGCTCCACCGAGGGATGCTGGAGCGGATGCTCGGCGGAGAAGAGCACCCGCTCGGCCCCGAGCCGCTCGATCGCGACCCGGACGGTGAAGCCGAACGCCCCGGAGGTCTCCACGACCACGTTCGGTACGGGCTCCACCAGGTCGATCCCGTAGGTGTCGATGAGGCCGATGCCGAGGTGGCCGAGGACGAAGACGGTCTCCGGGCGCTTCGCCGCCAGCGCGGCCAGGTCCGACACCCGGCAACCGTCCCGGTCGACGCACACGACATAGACGGGATGCCCGAACTCGGCTGCGGCGTCCAGGAATTCGGCGGTGCGCGGATCGTCCAGGGGGACGCCGTGCACCGCCGGGGAGAGCTCCAGGGCGGCGAACTCCCTGCCGAGCGCCCGGTAGTCGGCGGCCCCGCGGTGCGGGTTGCCGAACCAGAACGGCGTCAGCCGCCCGCCCGAGGCCCGCGCGGCGTCCCGTACCCCCGCGTTGTCCGGGTCCGAGGTGACGTGCCCGCCCTCGATCAACTGCCGGGCGAGGACGTCCAGATCGACCACACCGCCCGCCGCGACCCCGGCCCGCCCGACCCCGCTGCCGTCCATCACGGACAGCAGCCGGTCGAGGGCGCCGGGGGCGGCGGGCAGCCTGGCGTGGAAGTCGAAGACGGGCTGCCGCTCCATCAGGACGTGTCCCTACTTCTCGATGCAGAACTCGTCGATCGCGTAGCCGACGTGCCGGTCGGCCGTCGGCAGATAGCCGAGCACCTTGTCGCCGGGCTTCAGCTCGGTGCTGTTGAGCACCGTGCCGCCGGGGCCGAGGACCCGGACGTGCCAGTCGTCCTGGAGGATCAGGTTGGCGGTCCGCCCGTCGGGCGCCACCGCGTCGATCGAGATCAGCGGACGGGACTCGATCTTCACCCGGCCGACCGTGACCACCCGGGTCTGGCCCTTGACGTCGACCGCCAGGACCTTGCTGCCGGCCTTGAGCTCGCTCAGATAGTTGGTGCGGTCGTTCTCGCCGGAGATCGTGTACGACATGATCGCGCCCGCGTTGACGCGGAACGGGCGGGTCGGCATGTAGGGCAGCGGGTGCGTCTCGCTGACGCACAGGATCATGCCCTTGGAGTGCGAGCCGACCAGGATGCCCTCGTCCTCGCGGAAGTGCGAGCAGGTGTCGACGCAGGCCCGCTCGCCCATGCCGATGTGCTCGGTGCGCACCACCTCCAGCTCCGTCAGCTGGAGTTCGGCCGGCTGGACCTCGGCGGCGGCCTTCAGGGCGGTGGCGTCGCCGACCGTCTTCGGGGCCATCATCACGCCGTCCGAGCCGTGCTCCAGGACGCCGAAGATGATGGTGGCCTCCTCCACGTCCTCGGCCACGGTGATGATGCTGCCGTCGGCCTTCGCCGCGGCGGCCAGCACGATCTCCAGCGGGATCTTGGTGGGGTCGCGGAAGAGCAGCAGCGCCCACTTCTCGTCGCGGGACGCCTGGCAGGCGTGCTCCAGCGTCTCGGCGTCGACGATCTCCACGAAACGCCCGAACTCGACGGTCGGGTGCGCCTTGGCGAGCTCGGCCGCGTCGCCCTGACGGTCGGAGAGGATCACCACGTCGGCCGGACCGAACTCCGCCGGGAGTTCCTTCCCCTGCGGGAGGAAGACCTTCTTCACGGTCGGCGGCAGGCCCTTGAGGTCCGACAGACTGGAGGCGACCACACCGTCGATCCGCTGGTGCACGGCCTCTTCGATGACGGCCTTCTTGGCGCTCTTCAACGAGCGGACGTCGATCCAGGTGAGCTTCACGGGTACGGCTCCTTATAGGGGGCAGGCAGCGGGTGCTCTGAAGGCTGGACGGGCTGTCGGGCGGACGGCTGGACGGCTAGACGGCTCCGGAGGCATAGGCCTCCCGGCGGGCGGCGAGGGCGCCGGGGCCCTCGCTCGTGCTGTGCACGATCTGCGAGATCTTGCGCGCCATCGCCCCGGGATCGGGTGCCTGGAAGACGTTGCGGCCCATCGCGACCCCGGCGGCCCCGCCGCGGATCGCGTCGCCCACGAAGTCCAGGACCTGGTCCTCGGCGTCCACCCGCACGCCGCCGGCCACGATCACCGGGATGGGGCAGGCCTCGACGATGTCCGCCATCTCGTCGGAGGAGCCGGTGTAGAGGGTCTTGACGATGTCCGCGCCCAGATCGGCGGCGAGCGTGGCGGTGTGCACGACCAGTTCGGGATCGCGCGGGTTGCTGATCTTGGGGCCGCGCGGGTACATCATCGCGAGCAGCGGCACGTTCCAGCGGTCGCACACGTCCGCCACCGCGCCCAGGTCGGCGATCTGCCGCCGCTCGTCCCGGGAGCCGAGGTTGACGTGCACGCTGACCGCGTCGGCACCCTGCCGCAGCGCCTCCTCGACCCCGGTGACCAGGTACTTGGCGTCCGGGTCGGGCGCGTGGGCGGTGCTGGCGCTCAGGTGCATGATCAGCGACATCCCGGTGAACCGGTCGGTCCGCACATGGCGCAGGCTGCCCTTGTGCAGGACCACCGCGTCCACCCCGTTGCCGACCAACTGCCCGACCAGGGCGTCGAGTCCGCCCCGGGCGGTGAGCGGGCCGTCCGCGATCGAGTGGTCCAGCGGCACCACCATGAGCCGCTGGTCCCGGTGCCGGAACAGGCGCCGCAGGCGCAGACCCCGCGCCGAATAGTTGACTGACACGACTGACCTCCCCAACTGGTGGCTCAGAGCGCCACGGTCTGCTCGGTACCGGCTCCGGACAGGTCGAACTCCTTGTGCAGCAGGCACAGCGCCTGCACCCGACGGTCCGCGGGCACGGTGACCGAGGCGCGTAACTGGGAGGAGGACACCCAGCTCGTCGCGATGCCGGCGGCGGCCAGCGCCGCGGTCATCCGGGCCACGTACTCGGGCCGGTTGAGCAGCCCCATGCCGATCAGCGAGACCTTGGCGACGTCCGAGTCCACCCGGACCTCGCCGCCGTGCACGGCGACCGCCTTGTCCAGCGCGGGCCCGACCTCGGGCACATGACTCCTGCGGATGGTGAACCCCATCCGGAACTCTTCCTCGTGGGGCCCCGAACGGGCCACCAGATCCATCGGCACCGCGTGCCGGGCGAGGATCGACAGCACCTCGGCCGCCAGATCGCTGCGTCCCCGGGCGTGCACCAGGACCCTTGCCACATCGGGGTCCGACGTGACGGCGACGACCGCGCCCCCCGTTTCCAGCGAGGTCATCTCGCCCCCCTCTTCCTCTCCTTGTCCGACAACGGTTCCCTCCTGAGTTCCGAGCGAGGTACGGACGTGCAGCTCGACCCCGTGCAGCGCGGCCAGCTCCACCGCCCGCGGGTGGAGGACCTTCGCCCCCGCGAACGCCATCTCCGCCATCATCGAGGCGTGCACGAAGGGGAGTTTGCGGGCGTCGGGGACATGGGTGGGATCCGCGCTGTAGACCCCGTCGACGTCGGTGTAGATCTCGCAGCGGCGCGCCTTCAGGGCGGCCGCCACGGCGACGGCGCTGGTGTCCGAACCGCCCCGGCCCAGCGTGACGGTGTCTCCGTGCGCGTTGTGGCCCTGGAATCCGGTGACCACGGTGACGCTGCCCTGCTCCAGGTGCTCGGTGATCCGGGTGGTGTCGATCCGGTCGACGATCGCGGAGCCCGGCTTGCCGACCACCGCGATCCCGGCCTGGGCCCCGGTCAGCGAGACCGCCGGCACCCCGAGGCGCAGCAGGGTCAGCGCGAGCAGCGCCGCCGAGGCGCACTCCCCGGTCGCCAGGAGCTGATCGGTCTCGCGCAGGTGCTCCGTACCGACGTCGGCCCCGCCGGCCGCGGCGGCCTGGGCGAGGAGCTCGTCGGTGGCGCCGCCCCTGGCGGACACGACGACGACGGTCGACGCCCCGCCGCGGTGCGTCTCGGCGATCCTCGCGGCCACCGCGTCGAGGCGCTCCGTGCTGGCCAAGGAGCTGCCACCGTATTTCTGAACCAGCACGCCCATGTCAGGAGCCCCCGTCGGCTGTGTCTGTCGGCTGTCGGCTGTCCATCTGTTCGAACGGCGAGGCACAGCCTGGTCCAGCACACGGTTTCGGTCATCGCCGTTTCACGGGATATCCGGGGAACGGCGTGCCGTCGGGAGATCACGGGGATCACGCGAAGTCGTGATCCCCGGGCACCGGACGCCCCGTGAGGATGGGGGCCGACGTCGCGTGTCCAAGGGGGCCGTGCGGGAGCCGAAGGAGCCGTCCACGTGGGTGTGCAAGAGCTGCGGAGCCGCACGCGGGACGAGGCACGCGTGCTGGTGGCCGGCGCGGGACCGGCGGGCGCGGTCCTCTCGCTGGAACTGGCCCGGCACGGCGTACGGAGCAGGGTGGTCGACCGGGCCGCCGCCCCGCCGCTGTTCCCCAAGATGGACTACATCAACGCCCGCAGCATGGAGCTGCTGCGCCGGCTCGGCCTCGCCGACCGGATCAGGGAAGGGGCCGTGCCCGCCGGCTTCGACGCGGACTTCGTCTTCCTGACGAGCCCGGACGAGCCGCCGGCGGCGGTCTGGCGCCAGCCCTCCCCCCGGGCGCAGGCCGAGCGGTACGCGGCCGCCGCCGACGGCACCGGGGCGGCCGAGCCCTATCTGCGGATCACCGGCTCGCTCCTGGAGGACGTGCTGCGCCGGGCGCTGCGGGAGCACCCGCTGGTGGACTTCGAGGAGAGCGTCGAGCTCACCGCCCTGGAGCAGGACGCGGACGGCGTCACCGTCACCCTCGCCGACCGCGCCGGGGGGCCGTCCGACCGGGGCCGTGAGCTCCGGGTGGAGTACCTGGTCGGCTGTGACGGCGGGGGCAGCGCGGTGCGCCGCGCGCTCGGCGTCGACCAGCCCGTCAGCGGGCCCTCCAGCAGCCGCTGCTCGGTCTACTTCCGCAGCTCAGACCCGGTCCTTCGGCGCCACGGACGCGCGTTCATCACCACCAGCGCCCGGGGCATCACGCTCGTCTCCCGGGACGAGGGCGAGCTGTGGACGGCCTCGTTCCAGATACCCGACGGCACCCGCTTCGAGGGCGACCCGGTCGCCGCGATGCGCGAGAAGCTGGGGGAGGACTTCACCGTGGACGAGGTGCTGACGGTCAGCCACTGGACCGGCACCCTCGCCGTCACCGACCGCTACCGCAAGGGCCGGGTCTTCCTGGCCGGTGACGCGGCCCACCAGTTCTACCCCTTCGGCGGCCACGGCGCGAACACCGGCGTCGCGGACGCCGTGGACCTCGGCTGGAAGCTGGCCGCCCGGCTCGGCGGCTGGGGCGGCGAGGCGCTCCTCGACAGCTACGAGGACGAGCGCCGCCCGGTCGCCCTGTTCAACAAGGAGATGTCCGCCAACCTCCTGGAGGTCTGGCGGCGTTTCGGACAGCTCGCCCGCGACGGCGCCTCCCGCGAGCAGCTGGCCGGGTTCCTGGAGCGCGAGTCGTACCAGGTCGACAACACCGGCATCCACTTCGGGCACCGCTACCACCGCTCCCGGGTCGTCGCGGCCGAGCCGGGACCCGCCCCGCGCTGGGAGTGGACGGGCATCACGCCCCAGGTGTGGCCCGGCGGCCGGGTGCCCGCGCTGCGCCTGGCCGACGGGACCGAGCTCTTCGACCGCTTCGGCCCCGGCCTCACCCTCGTCGACCTCTCCGGCACCTGCGCCGGAGCCCCGCTCGCCAAACGCGCCGCCGAACAGGGCGTGCCGCTGGAACACCTGACGCTCGACGACGCCGACCGCGCCCCGGTCCGTACGGTGTGGGGCGCCGACCTGGTCCTCGTACGGCCCGATCAGCACGCCGCCTGGCGCGGCGACCGGCTCCCGGAGGACGGCTCGGCCCTGCTCGACCTGGTGCTCGGCCGCGCCGAGGCGGTCGGGGCATGAGCGAGCTCCTCGACCTGCTGCTCGCCCGCGCCGCCGCCGACGGCCCCGCCGGCCCCGGCGGAACGCCCGTACCGGAGGCGTTCGCCCTCCTGTACCGGCCGGAGCGCACCGGCGACCGGGTGGAGATCCTGCTCGGCGACGCCGGGACCGCCGCGCTGCTGTCCGAACTCCCGCTCGGCGGGCCGGAATCCGCCGCGCCGCGAAGTCCGGGCGCGCCCGACGGGCCCCGGCACCAGGTGCTGGCCCTCATCCCGTACCGCCAGATCACCGAACGCGGCTTCGTGTGCCAGGACGACCACGCGCCGATCCGCACCCTGACGGTCCGCAGACAGGGCACCGTCGGCGTCGACGAGCTGCTGCGACGGCTGCCGCGCGGCCCCGTCGAGCTGCGCGACGGCGGATTCGACCTGGACGACCGGGAGTACGAGGCGATCGTCCGCGATGTGATCGAGCGGGAGATCGGCACCGGCGAGGGCGCCAACTTCGTCATCCACCGCACCTTCGGGGCGGACCTCCCCGGCTTCGGACCGGAACAGGCGCTCTCCGTCTACCGGCGGCTGCTCGCCCGGAGCCAGGGCGCGTACTGGGTGTTCCTGGTGTGCGCCGGGGACCACATGGTGCTCGGCGCCACCCCGGAGCGGCACATCAGCGTGGACGCCGGCACCGCCGTCATGAACCCCATCAGCGGCACCTACCGTTACGCGCCCGAGGGCCCCGAACTCGCCGGCCTGACCGCCTTCCTGCGCGACCGGAAGGAGGCCGACGAGCTCCTGATGGTCGTGGACGAGGAGCTGAAGATGATCGCCGGCTTCTGCCCGGACGGCGGCGTCGCCCGGGGCCCGTACCTCAAGGAGATGGCCCGGCTCGCGCACACCGAGTACCTGATCGAGGGCCGCACCCGGGCGGGTGTGGACGCGATCCTGCGGGGCAGCCTGTTCGCCCCGACGGTCACCGGGAGCCCGCTGGAGAACGCCTGCCGGGTCATCGCCCGGCACGAGCGCGGCGGGCGCGGCTACTACAGCGGCGTGGCCGCGCTGATCGGCCGGGACGCCGCGGGCGAGGTGGCGCTGGACTCCGCGATCGTGATCCGCACGGCCGAGGTCGACGCGGAACGCCGGCTGCGGATCGGTGTCGGCGCCACCCTGGTCCGCCTCTCCGACCCGGCCGCCGAGGCCGCCGAGACCCGCGCCAAGGCGGCGGGGCTGCTCGCGGCGTTCGGGGTGGACGAGGCGGGGGAGGGCCCGCACCAGGCGCCCGTGGCCGTACGGCTCGGGGAACACCCTGAGGTCCGCGCGCTGCTCGTCGAGCGCAACCGTTCGCTCGCCCGCTTCTGGCTGGAGCCGGGGCGGGGCGCGGCGCACCGGCCGCCGGAGCTCGCGGAGCGGCGGGGCCTGGTGATCGAGGCCGAGGACACCTTCACCGCCATGCTGGCCCGCCAGCTGGAGGCCCTCGGCTGCCGCGTCGAGGTGCGATCGTGGCGGGACCACCCCGACCCCACGGCGTACGACTTCGCCGTGGTCGGCCCCGGCCCCGGCGACCCCCGGGACCTGGCCGACCCGAAGATCGCCGCCCTGCGCCGGGCGGTCCGCCGCCTGCTCGCCAAGGACGTCCCCTTCCTCGGGGTCTGCCTCGGGCACCAGGTGGTGTCGGGGGTCCTCGGCCTCGACCTGGTGCGCCGGGACCGGCCCAACCAGGGCGTGCAGCTGCCGGTGCGGCTGCCGTGGGGCGAGGAGCTGGTCGGCTTCTACAACACCTTCGCCTCGGTCTGCGCGACGGACGCCTTCGAACTCCCGGGCCTGTCCGCGCCGGTCGGGGTGAGCCGCGACCCCGTCACCGGCCAGGTCCACGCGCTGCGCGGCCCCGGCTTCGCGACGGTGCAGTTCCACCCCGAGTCCGTGCTCACCGAGCACGGGCCCGGGATCCTCGGCGAGCTGCTGTGCGGGGTGCTGGCGCCGGTGGCCGTCTGAGCCGAGAACGACGGGAACACGTCCCGGAACCCCTTGCCCACGGACGAGGACGACGAGGAACCCCCATGCCCCAGAGCCCATCCGACCGCACCCCCGAACGGCCGCCCGGCCGTCGGGCCTCCCAGCCGGAACTCCTCCGCCACTCCGCCGTGCGCTGGCTGGCCCGCCACCTCCTCGACCGAAGGGAAGGCGGCGTGCACCGGGCCGCCCCCGCGGCCGGCGGCCGCCCGATCACCGGCGACAAGCACCTCACCGACCAGTCCGCCGCGGTGCTCGCCCTGGCCGACGACGCGCCCGAGGAGCTGCCGATCGCGCTCCAGGGCCTGCTGGCCCTGCTCGACCGGGACGGCGGACCCGGCTTCGCGGAGGTGGCCGACCGGTCCTGGCGGGTCCGGCCGGAGGGCCGCGCCCGCACCCTGCGCCACCAGTTCCACGCGGCGACCGCGCTGCTCGTCGGCAGCCGCCACACCGCCGACCCGGTGGCCCGGGTCCGGGCGGTCGACCTGCTCAACCGCTGCCTGAGCACCTGCCGGGACGGCGCCTTCCCCGGCTCCCTCGGCGAGGACTGGAAGCGGACCGGCGACGACACCCCCTCGCCGCTCACTACGGCCGCCGCGCTGCGCGCGCTGGCCATCGCGGACGCGCTCGGCGAGTCCGACGTGGACACGGAGCAACTCCCGCGCATGGCCACGACCCTGGGCCGGGCCGCCCGCGAACTCCCCACCCCCGGCGGCGAACCGAGGATCGCGCTCGCCCTGGCCCATGCCGCGCGGCTGCTCGACTCGGCGGAACACGCCGAGGCCGCGCACCGCACCATGGCGACGACGGTCCGTCACTTCACCACCCAGGGCGCCGCGTTCGGCATCAGCGGCGGCGACGCCGCGCACCTGCTGCTCGCCGGGGCGGTGCTCCGCTCCCGAGGCCACGACGACTGCGGGGCCACGGCCGTCTCCCGGGCGGCGATCGACCGGCTTGCCGACCGCAGGCACGGCGGCTTCCACACCGTGCCCGGGCAGGCCGGAGACGCCTCGGCCGTCAAGTACGCGCAGGTCCAGTCCGCGCTGGCCGGGGCGCTGTGCGCCGCAGCCTCCCTTCCGACCTCCCACCAGGGCCGGCCCGCCGAGGGCGCCCGTGACGCCGATGAATGAGTCAGTCATGGTCTCCGCCGCACCCGCACCTGCACCCGCACCCGCATCCGCCCCGCCCGCCGCCCCGCCCGCCGACCTCCACCGCTGGACCTCCCAGCCCGCCGCGCAGAACCCGCACTGGCGCGACCACCCGGCGTACGCCGCCGCCATGGAGGCCCTCACGGCGGCGCCCGCCCTGGTCCGCCCCGACGACCTGGTGCGGCTGCGCTCCGCCCTCGCGAAGGCGGCGCGCGGCGAGTGGCTCGTGGTGCAGGCGGGCGACTGCGCCGAGAGCTTCTACGAGTGCGGCCCCGAGGCGACCGGCGCCCGGCTGGAGATGCTGGACCGGTTCGCCGAGGCCGTCGGCGACCACACCGGCCGCCCGGTGCTGCGTGTCGGCCGGATCGGCGGCCAGTACGCCAAGCCCCGGTCGAAGCCGGTCGAGCGCCACGAGGACCGGACGCTGCCCTCGTTCCGGGGCCACCTGGTCAACTCCGAGGTGCCGACCCGGGCCGCCCGGCAGCCCGATCCGCGCCGCATGCTGTGGGCCTACCGGGCCGCCTCCCGGGTCCTGGCCCAGGTGGACGCGCACCGGTCCGCGCGGGCCGAGGCCGACGCGGCCGCGGGCCACACGGGCCCCTCCCTCGGGCCGTGGTCCAGCCACGAGGCCCTGGTGGTCGACTACGAGGCGGGGCTGCTGCGCGAGGACCCGCGCCTCGGGACGTATCTGGGCTCCACCCATCTGCCGTGGATCGGCGAGCGCACCCGCGACCCCGACTCCGTCCATGTGCGGATGCTCGCCACCCTCGCCAACCCGGTCGGCTGCAAGGTCGGTCCGACGGCGGACCCCGCCGCGCTGCGGCGCCTGTGCGCGCTCCTGGACCCGGAGCGCACCCCGGGCCGGCTCGTGCTGATCGCGCGCATGGGCCGGGACCGGGCGGCGCAGGCCCTGCCGGGGCTCGTCGCGGCGGTACGGGAGGCCGGGCACCCGGCGGTCTGGCTCTGCGACCCGATGCACGGCAACACGGTCACCGCGGCCAACGGCCTGAAGACCCGTCATCTCGACACGCTCGCCGAGGAGGTGAGGATCTTCCTGCGGACCCTGGAGGCGCAGGGCGTGCCCGCGGGCGGCATCCATCTGGAGGCGGCGGGGGAGGCCGTCACCGAGTGCGTCGGCGGCGCCGTCACGAGCGAGCGGGAGCTGACCCGGCGCTACACCACGCTGTGCGATCCACGGCTCAGCCCGGAGCAGGGACTGCGACTGATCGCCGACTGCTTCTGAGGCGGCGCGGAGGCGGGCGGGGGCGCGTACAAGGCGTGAACGCATAGGGTCCGGGACGCGTCCCGATCCTCTACTAAGCGCATTCGGAGAATGTCCGAAACCGCTTTCTCCTGGCGGGGACCTGATGGGTTCCGGTCCCCGCCGGCGTGGATCCCTTGGGGCCGGCCGACCCCTGCTCGGTGCCCTTCGCGCGCCGGAATCCCTCCGGATCGGCGTGAAATCGCCGCGATCCGATCGCGCCACAGATGCGAGGATCGGTCATGCCCGAGTCATCCCGTGGTATCGAGTCGCTCAAGGCGTGAACCGCCCGGTCGCCGTTCAGAAGTTCGAACAGTAGCCTGACGCCGTGTGCGACGATGGCGGTGCGGAGTGAGTGACGCAGCTCACGACGTGTGCTGGGTGCATCCATGAGAAGTGGTGCGTGAGTTGGGGGAGGACACGCATATGCCCGTGGGACGCATGGTCGGCAGAGACGCCGAACTGGCCCGCATCCGCACAGCGCTCGACAGCACCATGGCCGGCGTCGGCGAATGTCTGATTATTGAAGGTTCACCTGGAATCGGCAAGAGCCGACTCCTCGCCGCCGCCAGCGAGTACGCCACCGAACTGGGCATGGCCACGGCCACCGGACGCGCCACCAAACTGGACCACGTCGCCCCCCTCAGCACCCTGCTCGGCGCCCTGAGGAACAGCTGCCCCCTCGTCGTCGACAACTTCGACCAGCTCGGCGACCCCGCCGCCAACCGCTTCTGGCTGATCGACCAGCTCGGCGACCGGCTGGAGCGCTATGTCGCCGAACGGCCCCTCCTGATCACCCTCGACAACGTCCAGTGGGCCGACGAGCTCACCGCCCTCGCGCTGCGCCTCCTCGTCCCCTCGCTCACCTCCTCGCCCGTCCTGTGGCTGCTCGCCTGCCGCACCGCGCCGTCCCGCTCGCCCGGCCGCAGCGCCGTGGAACTGCTCCTCCAGGAAGGCGTCGAGCGCCTGGACCTGCGCCCCCTCGACGACGCCGCGGTGCACGCCCTGTGCCGGGAGATCCTCGGCACCGAACCCGACCGGCACCTGCTCGCCCTCGCCCGCCGCAGCAGCGGCAACCCCTTCCTCCTGGAGGAGCTGCTGAGCGGGCAGCGCGCCGGGGGCGGAGCGCTGCCGGCCGTCGACGGCCTGCCCGGCTTCGGCGACCGTCCCCTCGGCGCCGACCTCTCGGCCGGTTTCGTCGACGCGGTCCAGCGGCACTTGCAGAGCCTCTCGCCGGACGCCCACCGATTACTGGAGGCGGGAGCCGTCCTCGGACGCCCCTTCACCGTGCACGAGGCCGCGGGCCTGTGGGGCCGCAGGGCCGTCGAACTGGTGGCCGCCGCCGAGGAGGCGATGCAGCAGGACGCCCTCATGGAGACCGGCACCGAGCTGGCCTTCCGGCACGACCTGATCCGCGAGTCCGTGCTGAGCGCCATCCCCGGCCCCGTACGCAAGGTGCTGCACCGCGAGGCGGTCACCGTGCTGCGCGCGGAGAACCGCCCGGCCAGCGAGATCGCCGAACACCTCATCCGCGGCAGCTCGCACTGGAACAGCCAGACCGTGGACGCGCTGCGCACCACCATCACCCAGCTCGCCCGGACCTCCCCCAGCACCGCCGCCGACCTGGCCCTGCGCACCCTCAAGGCGATCGGCGACGACCACCCGGTGCGCCCCCGGCTCGCCGCGGAGGCGGTCGGCCTGCTCTCCACCGTCGGCCGCCTCTCCGAGGCCCAGGAACTCGGCGAGTCCGCCCTCAAGACCGGCATGCACCCCGAGACCGAGGCCATGCTCCTGTACGGACTGGCCTCGGCGCTCAAGCACGCCGGCCAGGACGTGGCGGCCGTCCGCTACACCGAGCGGGCGCTCGCGCTGCCCAGCGTGGCCGACCCGGTCCGCGCCCGGGTGCTGGCCATCCAGGCCCACGCCCTGCTCAACGCGGGCGGCCTCAGCGACGCGGCCGTCTCGGCGGACCAGGCGGTCCTGCTCGCCCGCAGCGCGGCCGAGTACCCGTCGATGGCCCTCGGCATCGCCGCCCAGAGCATCGCCGCGCAGTCCTCCGGCGACATCTCCGGCGCCATCACCCTGGCGGGCGAGGCGGTGCAGATCGCCGACGAGTACGGCGGCGAGGCCGCGCAGCTCCACCCGCGCCTCTGGCTGGGCTCCGCGATGGCGGCCGCCGACCGCTTCACGGAGGCCGCCGCCGTCTACGAGTACGGCCAGCGCGAGGCCCACCGCTTCGGCACCGCCTGGTCACAGCCCCTGTGGCACTACCACCGGGCCGAACTGTGGCTGGCCCGCGGCCTGATCGACGACGCCGTCGCCGAGGCCGAGGCCGGCCTGCGGATGGCCGAACAGCTCACCACCATGGCCATGGGCGTGCCGCTGCTCGCCACCCTCTCCCGGCTCGCGCTCTGCTCCGGCGACCTGGAGACGGCCCGCACCCGGCTGGAGTGCGCCCGCCGCCTCGACGCGGACGGCATCGGCTCCCGGATCGAGGACCTGGCCTGGTGCACGGCGCTGCTCCTGGAGGCCGAGGGCCGCCCGGAACAGGCCCTTGAGGCGCTGCGGCCGCTCCTCGACCGCCTGCCGGGCCGGGTGCTCCTCTTCACCCAGGAGCCGGGCGCCGCCCCGAGGGTGGTGCGGCTCGCCCTGCGTACCGGCGCCCGGGGCGTCGCCGGTGCCGTCGCGGACGCCATCAGCGGCCTCTCCCGCCGCAACCCGGGGTACGTCTCGCTGGCCGCCGCCGACACCCACACCCGCGGGCTCCTCGAAGGGGACCCGGCGATGCTGCGGGCCGCCGTCGAGGCGTACCAGGACAGCCCGCGCACCCCGCTGCGCGCCGAGGCCCTGGAGGACCTGGCCGCGGCGATGCAGCACACCGGGCACCGGCACGAGGCGACCGACCTGATCCGCGAGGCGTACGACCTGTTCACCACGGCGGGCCTGAGGATGGACGCCGACCGGGTCTCCGAACGCCTCGGCAGACCCCCCGGCGTCCGTACGGCGGCGGGCCCGCCGCAGCTCGCCTCACTGGCCTGGAGCCAGCTCACCCGCTCCGAGATCAAGGTCGCCCGGCTGGTCGCCGAGGGCCTCACCAACCGCGAGGTGGCGGCCCGCCTCTTCCTGTCGCCGCACACCGTCGACAGCCACCTGCGCCACATCTTCTCCAAGCTGGGCCTGTCCAGCCGCGTGGCGCTGACCCGCTGGGTCCTCAAGCAGGACGCGGCGGCGGAGGCGGAGGGCTGACCGGGACGCTGTGACCAGGCGGGCGCCGCCGCCCGGTCACAGCCAGCCCGACCGCTGCGCCTGGAGGGCCATCTGGAAGCGGTTCGCCGCGCCCAGCCGCGCCATCAGGATCTGCAGGCGCCGGAAGAGGGTGCGGCGGCTGATCCCCAGCTCGCGGGCGATCACCTCGTCGCTCGCGCCGCCGGCGAGCAGCCGGAGCAGCCGCCGGTCGCCCGGCGCGAGACCGCCGGGGCGGGCGGCGCCGCCGTGCAGCGGCAGCGCGTTCACCCAGGACAGCTCGAAGAGCGCGACCAGCGCGGAGAACAGCCCGCACGGCTGCACGACCAGCATCGTGTTGACGACGTCCGCCTCCTTGATGGAGAGCGACACCAGCGCGTACGCCTCGTCGATGATCAGCAGCTTCACCGGCACCGACGGCAGCACCCGGGCCTGCTCCCCGGCCTCGACGCACGGTTCGATGACGTTCTTCAGATGCCCCGGATGCTCCAGCGCCTCCCGCGCGTACACCACCCGCTGCCGCACCCCCCGCGCCAGCGTGGCCAGCGAGTCCTCCGTGGCGCTGGTCAGCGGGACGTACGGCGGCGACTCGAACTGCCGGATCTGCTCCCGGGCGCTCGCCCACGCGTGCCGCATCCGGCGCCCGATGGCCTCGCCGGTGACGACCTCCACCAGATCGTCGTTGTACGCGGCGAGCCGGTGCCGCCGGAACGAGTCGAACGCGCCGCCGATCGCGATCCGCGACTCCTCCAGCTCCGCCGCCCGGTGCCGGGCCAGGATCTCCAGGCCCGCGGCCGGCGGCACCGGGGCCACCACGTCCCCCGCCTCCTCGGCGGCACTCGCCAGACCCGCCTCCACCAGGGCGTCGTAGGCGGCGGCCAGCTCCGCACCGCCGAGCCCGGCCGCGCCCCCGATCTCGCCCAGCGGCGCGGGCGCCCGCTCCAGGAGGGTCAGATACACCCGGACCGCCGGCTCGTCGATGCCGAGCAGCCGGAGTGCCTCGCCGAGTCTCGCGTTCGTCATACCCCGCATTATCGGCCCTCCACGCCCCGGAATGGCCGATCAGTGCCACTGGCACTGCTCCGCCCACACGGCCGTCGCCGGGCGCTACCGTCCAGGACGACGCCGAGCAGCACCCCCAGCGAACGAAGGGACACATCGTGGCCAAGGGCCGGAAGAACGGTCTGTACGACGGGATCTCCGAGGAACTGTCCGCGCTGATGCGCACGGGCTGGGCCGACACCGAGCGGCACGACCTGGAGCTCGCGGAGCAGTCCCCCTACGCGGCCCGCCGCCGCGAGGCGCTCTCCGCGCGCTTCCCCGGCGAGCGCCTGGTCATCCCCTCGGGCAAGCTCAAGGTCCGCTCGAACGACGACACCTACCCGTTCCGGCCGTACACCGGCTACGTCCACATGACCGGCGACCAGGCCCGCGACTGCGCCCTCGTCCTCGAACCGCGCGCGGACGGCGGCCACGACGCGGTGCTGTACACGCTGCCGCGCGACGGCCGCGACTCCGACGAGTTCTGGATCGGCTACACCGCCGAGCTGTGGATGGGCCGCCGCCGCTCCCTCGCGGAGTCCGAGCGGGTCCTCGGCCTGCCCTGCCGCGACGTCCGCGCGCTCGCCGCCGACCTGGCCGCCGACACCGAGGTCCCGACCCGCGTCGTGCGCGGCCTCGACCCGGCCCTGGAGGCCGCCGTCACCACCGACGAGGACCGCGACTACGAGCTCGAAGAGGTCCTCAGCGACCTGCGGCTCGTCAAGGACGCGTGGGAGCTCGGCGAGATGCGCAAGGCCGTGGACTCCACGGTGCGCGGCTTCGACGACGCCATCCGCGAGCTCTCCAAGGCCATCGCCACCTCCGAGCGCTGGATCGAGGGCACCTTCTACCGCCGCGCCCGCCTGGAGGGCAACCACGTCGGCTACGGCACGATCGCCGCCGCCGGCGACCACGCCACGATCATGCACTGGACCTCCAACGACGGCCCGGTGCGCCCCGGCGAGCTGCTCCTGCTCGACGCGGGCGTGGAGACGCACAGCCTCTACACCGCCGACGTCACCCGCACCCTCCCCATCAGCGGCACCTTCACGGACGTGCAGCGCAAGGCGTACGACGCGGTGTACGAGGCCCAGCAGGCCGGCTTCGACGCGGTCAAGCCGGGTGCCGCCTACCGCGACTTCCACGTGGCCTCACAGCGCTACCTCGCCGAGAAGCTGGTCGAGTGGGGCTTCATCGAGGGCCCCGCCGACCGCGCCTACGAACTCGGCCTCCAGCGCCGCTTCACCATGGCCGGCACCGGCCACATGCTCGGCCTCGACGTCCACGACTGCGCCCACGCGCGCAACGAGGAGTACGTCGACGGCGTCCTGGAGCCCGGCATGGTCCTCACCGTCGAGCCCGGCCTCTACTTCCAGCCGGACGACCTCACGGTGCCGGAGGAGTGGCGCGGCATCGGCGTCCGCATCGAGGACGACCTGGTCGTGACCGCCGACGGGTACGAGAACCTCTCCGCCGGTCTCCCGCGCACGGCCGACGAGGTCGAGGCCTGGATGGCCCGCACGGCGGGCTGACCCGAGGACCGCGGCCGTGGCGGGGTGAGGGGTGCCCCCGCCACGGCCGTGCTCAGCTCCGCGCCCGCCGTCACAGGCGGGCGCCCAGCACCTCCCGCAGCAGGCCGCCGGAGAGGCGTACCCCGTCCTCGGTGAGCAGGGACTCGGCGTGGAACTGCATGGAGGCGAAGTGCGGGCCGCGCAGGGCGTGCACCTCCGAGGTGACGGGGTCGCGGCTCACCTCGACCGGGCCCACGCCCTCGGGGTCGATCTTCTCCTCGGCGCCGCGCGCGGCGAACGTGTTGTAGAAGCCGACGCGTTCGCGGGCCCCGAAGAAGTCGATCTCCTGCTGGACGCCCTGGTTGGGGACGTCCCTGCGGACCAGGGGGAGGCCGAGACGCAGGCTGAGGACCTGGTGGCTGAGGCAGACCGCGAGGAACGGGCGGCGCTCGGCGAGCAGCGTGTCGACCGCCCCGCGCAGATGGGCGATCTTGGGGTGGGCGCCGTCCCGTGGATCGCCGGGACCCGGCCCCATGACGACCAGGTCGTGGCCGTCGAACGCGTACGGCTCGTCGAAGCGACGGACTGTCACCTCAAGGCCCAGGGAGCGGAGTTGGTGGTCGATCATCGAGGTGAAGGTGTCCTCGGCGTCGACCACGAGGACCCGCTTGCCCGCGAGGTCCGGCACGAGCCGCGCCCGCTCCGCGTGTCCGGTGAGCCAGAAGCCGGAGAGCGTGGTGTTGCGGCGCTCCAGGGCGGCCCGGACCTGCGGGTGGTGGTCGAAGCCGGGCGCGCCCGCCGGGGCCGGGTGGCCGGCGGACCGGCCGGGCTCCTGGAGCGCCGCGAGCAGTCCGGCCGCCTTGGCCCGGGTCTCGGCCACCTCGGACTCCGGGTCGGAGTGGCGCACGAGCGTGGCGCCCACGCCGATCCGCACCCGGCCGGCGCCGTCGATGTCGGCGGTGCGGATCAGGATGGACGAGTCCAGGGCGTGCTCGCCCCGGGCGTCGCGGCCGATGAGGGCGACCACGCCGCTGTAGTAGCCCCGGCCCTCGGGCTCGTAGCGCTCGATGACCC
The DNA here is from genome assembly GCF_040303965.1 of Streptomyces sp. NPDC094032. Lineage (NCBI taxonomy): Bacteria > Bacillati > Actinomycetota > Actinomycetes > Kitasatosporales > Streptomycetaceae > Streptomyces > Streptomyces sp. NPDC094032. Next base: position 80,588 of record NZ_JBEOUE010000018.1, read on the forward strand.
GGCAGGCGCTCTCCAGCGGGCTGCCGGTGACCGTCGGGGCGAACATCGACTCCCGCAGGATCTCGCGCGGGTCCCGGGTGGTGTGCCCCTCGATGAAGTACTCGGTGTGCGCGAGCCGGGCCATCTCCTTCAGGTACGGCCCCACCACGCGGCCGCCGCCCTCGCAGATCCGGGCCATCATCTTCAGCTCTTCGTCGACGACCATGAACAGCTCGTCGGCTTCCTTGCGGTCCGCGAGGAAGTCCATCACCCCGGGCAGATCCGGACCGGCGGCCGGATAGCGGTACGTGCCGCTGATCGGGTTCATCACGGCGTTGCCGCCCCGGACGCTGAGGTGCCGCTCGGGCGTCGCGCCGACGAAGGTCCGCTCGCCGGTGTGGACGACGAAGGTCCAGTACGCGCCCGACTCGCCGCGCAGCAGGCGCCGGAAGAACGACAGCGCGCTGTGCGGGGTGTAGCCGGTGATGTCGGCGACGAACGAGCGCTTGATGACGAAGTTGGCGCCCTCACCGGTGCCGATCTCGTCCGCGATGACCCGCCGGACCGTCTCCGCGTACGTGTCGTCGGCGATGTCGAAGTGACCGCCGACGACGTCGATCGGCAGGTCGGGCAGCCTGCGCAGCACCTCGTCGAGCGGGACGGCGGCCTGGTCGGTGACGCTCATCGCGATCAGCGGCTCGGCGTCGTCCGGCGCCGCGAAGCCGCGTTCGGTGATCTGCCGGTACGGGACGAGGGCCAGCACGTCGTGCCGGGGCCCCTCGCCCGGGTCCGGGGCGCGGTCGGGGAGGGGGAGGTCCGCCAGCGTCTCCGGGGTGGAGATCCGGCCGAGCAGGACGTCCACGGTCCCCGCGCCCGCGCTCTCGGGGCGGTGCAGCAGGGCGTAGGCGGGCGGGTCGGCGGCCAGCACCGAGGCGAGGAGGTCGTCGTGCGGCGCGGTCATGCGGTCGCTCCGGCGGTACGGGCCGCGGGCGTCCCCAGCTGGCCGAGGACGGTCCCGGTGGTCGCGACGACGGCGCAGCGCTCGGCCGCGTACGTGACCGCCTGCCGGTGGTACGCGGCGGAGAAGTCGGCGACGGCGTCGGCGACGAGGAAGGTCTGGATGTCGTTGGTGAACGCCTCGACCGCCGTCATCAGCACGCCGACGTGGGCGTACACCCCGCACACCACCAGCTGGTCGCGGCCCTGCCCGCGCATCCACTCCAGGAGTCCGGAGCGGAAGAACGCGCTGTAGCGCCACTTGGTGAACACCTGGTCGTCGGGGCCCGGCGCCAGCGGCTCCACGACCTCCCGGTCCGCGGGGTCGACGCGCATGCCGGGACCCCAGAAGTCCTTGAGCAGCCCGCGCTGTTCGTCGTCCATCCCACCGGGCTGCGCCGTGTACGCCACGGGCATGCCCGTCGCGACGGCCCGCTCGCGCAGGAGCGCCGCGTTGCGCACCAGCGGGTCGCGCAGGGGCGCGGGGAAGGGGCGCAGGAAGTAGCGCTGCATGTCGTGGACGAGCAGCACCGCGCGGTCCGGATCGGCGGACCACCGGGCGGTGTTGCCGGGCAGCTCGTCCGCGGTCGGCAGCGCGTACGGCTCGATGGGGGGTATGCCCGCCATGGGTGTTCTCTCCTTGGGGGGAGGGGGTGGTGTGGATGGCGCGGTGAGGGGGCGCGGTGGACCGCGCCCCCGGTGCGGCTACGCGGCCGCCGGGCGGGCCGCGTGGGCGGCCGTCCACCAGGACGAGACCACGGACAGGGCCTGGCCCGGGTTGAGCCGCGGGTCGCAGCAGCTCGTGTAGCGGGTGCCGACGAGATCGACCTCGGAGGCGTTCAGGACGCACTCGGTGACGTCGTCGGGGGTCGTCTCCAGATGCAGTCCGCCGGCGACGCCGCCCCCGGCGGCGACCGCGTCCCGGAACTCGTCGGCCTCGCGCGCGACGGTCTCCAGATAGCGCGACTTCAGGCCCACGGGGGTGCTGACCGTGTTGCCGTGCATGGGGTCGGACAGCCAGATCACCGGGTGGCCCGCGGCGCGCACCGCCGCGACCAGCGAGGGCAGCCGCTCGGCGACGGTCCCGGCGCCCATACGGGCGATGAGGGTGAGCCGTCCCGGCTCCCGCTCGGGGTCGAGCCGCTCGCACAGGGCGAGGAGCTCCTCGGGCGTCATGTCGGGGCCGACCTTGCAGGCCACCGGGTTGACGACCTCGGCGAGGAGGGCGACATGGGCGCCGTCGAGCTGCCGGGTGCGGTCGCCGATCCACGGCAGGTGCGTGGAGGTGAGGAGCAGCCGCCCGTCGGGCTGCCTGCGCAGCATCGGGACCTCGTAGTCGAGCAGCAGGGCCTCGTGGCTGGTCCACACGGGGGCGCCGATGCGGGGGCGGCCGGGGGCGTCGAGCCAGCCGAGGCCCGCCATGACGGCGCGGGCCGCCTGGTAGCCGGTGAGCAGCCGCTCCGGGTCGGGGCGCCGGGACTCGGCTTCGGGCTCGGGGCTGTTGACCATGTGCCCCCGGAAGACCGGGAGTTCGAGGTCGCCGACCCGCTCGGTGGGCCGGGAGCGCGGCTTGCCGTACTGGCCGGCCATGCGGCCGATCCGGACGACCGGTCTGCAGGTGGCCATCTCCAGCTGTCCGGCGAGGACGTTGAGCAGTCCGGCCTTGCGGGCGACATGGCCCGGGGTGGACTCGGCGGTGTCCTCGGCGCAGTCGCCGGCCTGCACCACGTGGGCCTCGCCGGCCGCGACCCGCGCCAGCATGGACCGGAGGGTGCGGACGTCCTCGGCGTCGACGAGCGCGGGCAGAGTGGCGAGTTCCTTGCGCACCCGGAGGACGTGCGACTCGTCCTCCCACGGAGGCTGCTGTAAGGCGTTCTCGTATCGAATGTCGAGCAGGGCGTCGTCCATCGGATTCTCCAATCGCGAGGCGGCATGCGGCGATGCGGGACGCGAAGAAGGGAAAGAGAAGAAGGGGGGGAATGGGGGCAGGGCGGGAATTCCTGCTCGCGGTAGATCGTCCGACGGATTTCGCGGCGCCGGGGGAAACGGGATCGGTATCCGTCAGGTGACGCACGATCCGTCAAGTGGCCGTGGATATGTCAAGTGCGTGTGCGGGCCGGATAGTTGACGGGAGCGGGCATAAGAAGAGACCGGCGGGCCGACGGTGGGGAAACCGTCGGCCCGCCGGTCGCGGGGGAGGGGTATAGGGGTATGGGGTATGGAGGGGGGTGTGGAGGGAAAGCGGGAATGAGTGAGAAGGGGAGCGCGGGTGAATTCGAGGAGGGATGTGCCGTCAGGCGCTTCGCACGCGGGCCTCGCTCCTGGCCAGCGCGACGACCGCGTGGGCGGCCGAGGCGAGGGTGATGTGGCGGTGCCAGCCGCCGAAGGAGCGCCCCGAGAAGTCCCGGATGCCGACCCGGTCGGCGATCTCGGTGAAGTCCCGGTCGACGCGGTCGGCCAGTCGGGTGAGCCGGACCAGGGAGGTGGCGGACGCGGTGGTCAGGTTGGTCAGCCACAGCTTGGCCGGCCAGCGCCCGCCCTCCTCGCCCACGCCCAGGAGGAGCACCTCGCCCTGTCCCGCCGAGGGTCCCGGCAGGTTCGGTCCGGTGACCCGCACGGTCGCGGCCCAGTGCGTACGGGGCCGTCCGCCCGGGTCGTGGGGGGCGGTCGTGACCGGGCGCCGGAGGTCCTTGGCCATGATCATGATCTGTTCGGCGGTCAGCGGGCCGCGTCCGGCGGCGGGCAGGGCGGGGTCCGCGACCGTCAGCGGCTGGTCCTCGCAGACGCTCACGAGCAGCGGCTTGCCGGCGGCGTGCAGCTTCTCGAAGATGGGGACGGCGTGTACCTCGCAGGAGTCGAGCACGAAGGGGCGCACCGGTAACTGCCAGCGGGTGACGGCCTCCAGGCAGGCCTCGACCACGGACTCGCTCAGGGTCTCCACCGGTACGTCGTCGGGGATCGCGACCTGGCTGCGGCGCCGGTCGTCCTTGAGCCAGGCCTGGGGGAGGTGCAGGCGCCAGTTCACCGGTGTGCTGCCGGTGTCCGAGGCGGCCCACACGCCCACCGCGCGCTGGGCGTTGAGCATCTGGCCCAGGGTCGGGAAGAAGTGCTTGTCCACGCCGACCGAATGGCGTCCGGTCTTGGGGATGATGACCGGCTGCACCACCCACGCCTGCGGCGGCCGGGCGTCGACCCAGTGGTCGGCGAGCGCCCGGCGGATGGGGATCCAGTCCCAGGTGGACGCCGAGATGAAGTGGTGGAGGTTCTGCTCCGAGGCCTGTTCGCCGAGGAGCGCGGCGATGTTGCGGACGGACTTGCGGCCGGGTGTCTCCAGGAGGCCCCGCAGGTACTGGACGGCCTTCCTGCACTGGTCGTTCCGGGACAGCGAGGTGAAGAGCGTCGAGGAGAACTCGGAGAGCACGGCGTCGTGCGTGCCGGACTGGAAGGGGCCGGGCGTGGGGACGGGGGCGGGGTGGGTCCCTCGTACGGGGGCGAAGGGACGCGGGTCGAGGCTGAGCATGGAACTCCTCACTTCTGATCCAGCCCGTGCTCTCGGACGTCCACGGTGATCGAACGGGAGCGCGGGGTGAGCCCGGCCTGACAGTAAGGGGCGGTGGGGCGGGTGATCCATCACGAGCAGGAGGAGAGTGTCAAGTTACCGAACGGTAGTCCCGTTGATGTGGGTGACATCACCGCCGCCGTCCCGCGCCGCGCCCTGTCGCGGGCCGTCGCGACCGCCAGATGGGCCACCGACGCCAGCGTGATGTGCCGGTGCCAGCCGGGGAACGAGCGTCCGGCGAAGTCCCGTAACCCGACGCCGTCCGCTATCTCGGCGGAATCCCGCTCCACGACGCGCGGCATCCGGGTCAGCCGCAGGGCGGGGGCGAGCAGGGTCGACGAGAGGTTGGTGAGCCAGAGCCGGCGCTCGGTGGCGCCGTCGGGCCCGCCGGGGTGCCACTCGCCCAGCAGGGTCAGCGCCTCCCGGCCCGCCCCCGGCACGACCACCGGGACCGCCACGGCCGTCGTCCGTCCGTCGCCCGGGTTCACCCGCTGCCGCAGCTGGGGCAGGGACTCGGCCAACTCGCCCGCCGTGCGCTGGAGATCGCCGTACCGGGGCAGGGACGAGCGGTCGAGCCGCACCGGCGCCGCCGGGTCGACCCGTACCAGGAACGGCAGCCCCATGGCCCCCAGGGAGCGCGCGACCGCGGTGCCGTCCGCCTCCGCGACGTCCACGACCACGGGCAGCCGTACCGTGCACCTGATCTCCGACAGGGCGGCGACCGCCTGGCGTACGCACTCCTCGACGGTGCCGGCCGGGGTGTCCGCCGGGACGCTGGCCCGTTCGCGGAGGGGGTCGGCCGTCCAGCGGGCGGACAGGCACAACTGCCAGTCGACCGGCACGGCCGAGCGCTCGGACGCGAGCCAGGTCCCCACCGCCCGCTGGCCGTTGACCGTCCCCAGCGGGGTGCGCTGCGGATCGGTGCCGACCGAGTGCGGACCGGCCTTCGGGATGAGCGTGGAGCGGATCACCCAGGCCTCGGGCGCCAGGGTCCGCTGCGCCTGGCGGGCCAGGGCGTGCCGGATCGGCGTCCACTCCCAGGGGGAGGCGGTGATGAAGTGGTGCACGCTCTGCTGTGCCGAGGCGCCGTCGAACTGCGCCGCCAGGCTCCGCAGGGTCTTGCGCCCCGCCACCGACAGCAGCCCCCGGACGTACTGTTCGGCCTTCACCCGCTGCCCGTTGCGGTGCAGCGACCCGAAGAGCCTGCGGCAGGACTCCGGATCGAGCCCCGCACCCGCCGGCCGTCCGGCCGGCGCGCTCCCGTCTTCCCGAAGGTTCCCCATCGCCCCGTGACCCCCTGCCCAGAGAAAGAGGACTTCCGTCCGGTTTCTTTATACGACGCGCGTGCGGGACGACCGCACATTTGCGCCAAAGGTGACATGGGGTTCGTGATCGTCTCGGCCCGTCTCGACCCGGCTCCGCCCGACTCGACCCGCCCAGGGCCGGGCATGAGGGGTGCCGGGTGGCAACCGGCCCTGCTTTACTGTTGCTTGGGCTTACATTTACCTATGACCAAAATCGAACGTACATCCCGTACTTCTGTGGTGCACCGGGTCTCCCCGACGGCCTCGCTCGCCGCCTACGCGCACCTGCGGCGGGAGGAGCACCTCCTCGTGACCGGGTGGGAGCGGCGGACCGGCTGTGACGTCGTCGTCGGGGTCAGATGGCCCGCCGTCCAGGGCGAGTTACCGTACGACCCGCGCGTCCTCGCGCAGACCGTGCGGCAGTCGGGGCTGGTCGTCGCGCACGCCGTGTACGACGTTCCACTGACCCATCAGACGATGCTGAGCACCCTCGACCTCGCGATGGCCCCGGGCCTGCGGGTGCCCCGCGGCCGGGCCTCGGCCCTGGAGGTCCACGTCGCCGTGCGCGACGGCGGCGACGGCAGACGCACCACGAGCGCGCTGCACATGACCTTCCGCGTCCTCGCCGACGGTGTCCAGGTGGCCGGTGCCGAGAGCGAGTTCACCTGGATCTCGGAGCGGGTGTACGCGCGGGTGCGCGGCGACCGGCGGAGCCTGGCGTGGGGCGCCTGGGAGGTGCCGCCGCCCGTGCCGGCCGCGCTGGTCGGCCGGACCGCGCCGGGCGAGGTGATGCTGGCCGAGGGGGACCGGCCGGACCGCTGGCTGCTGCGCAACGACCCGGGGGACCGGCTGCTCTTCGACCACCCCGTGGACCATGTGCCCGGCCTCGCGCTCCTTGAGGCCGCCGACCAGGCGGCGCGCGCCCTGCGGGCCCCCGCGCCCTTCGAACCCACCGCGATCGAGGCCTCCTACCGGCGGTACGTCGAGTTCGACCGGCCCTGCTGGATCACGGCGGCCGCGCTGCCGGAGCCGGGTGCGGTGCGGGTCGTCGGGACGCAGGAGGGGGAGACCGCCTTCCGGGTCGACTTCCGTACCGGAGGCTGACGTTCGGCGTGCCGCACGGCCCGCGCACACGACACGGCCCTGCGATCCGCCCCCGTGAACGGGGCCGGTCCGCAGGGCCGGGAGTGTCCGTGCGTTACGACGCGGCCGTCACCGTCTCGGCCTCCGCCGTCTCGCCGCTCGCGTTCCCCTGATCCTTCGGGATCCACTTCAGGGCGAGGACGCCGAGGGCGAGGCAGAGCACGCTCGCCACGCCGACCGCGACGTGCAGGCCGGAGAGGAAGGCCTCCTCCGCCTTCGCGACGAGGTCGGGGGAGAGCCCGGGGGTGTCCAGGGTCTCGTCGAGCGTGCCCGCGACGTCCGGGCCGAACAGCCGGAAGCAGACCGCCGCGAGCGAGCCCAGCAGGGAGATGCCCAGGGCGTTGCCCAGCTCGTTGCTGGTCTCGGCGAGCGAGGCGGCCGAGCCCGCGCGCTCCGGCGGCACCGCCGCGACGGCGGTGTCGGCGACCAGGCTGAAGGAGAGGCCGTAGCCGACGCCGGCGACGATCGTGGAGGCGATGAACGCCGCCACACCGTGCTCGGTGGTCGTCGCGAGGAGGAGCAGCAGGCCCACGCCCATGAAGAAGTGGGAGGCGATGAGCGCCGACCGGGTGCCGATCCGGTCGGCGATGCTGCTCGTCTTGATGCAGACGATGGTCAGGACGGCGGCGCCCGGCAGGGCCAGCAGCGCCGCGGACAGGACGCTGTAGCCGAGGACCGACTGGAGGTAGACGCCGCTGAGGTAGCCGGCGGCCGCCCAGGCGACCAGGGTCAGCAGACCGGTGAGGATCGCCACGGTGAACACGCGGTCCTTGAAGAGCCGCAGGTCGAGCAGCGGGTGCTCCAGGCCGAACTGACGGCGCACGAACCAGACCAGCAGGGCGACGCCGACGACTCCGGTGACGGCCTGCACGGAGGAGAAGCCCTCCGCCGCGGCGGTCTTGACCGAGTAGACGGCGAGCAGGATGCCGACGGCGGACAGGACGACGCTGAGGGCGTCGACCCGGCCGGGGTTCGTGGTGCGGACCTCGCGCAGCAGGACGGGCGCGAAGGCGAGGAACAGCACGACGACCGGGAGGTTGATGAGGAAGACCGAACCCCACTCGAAGCGGCTGAGGAGCAGTCCGCCGATGACCGGGCCTGCCGCGAATCCGGCGGCGAAGGTCGCCGCGAAGATGCCGATGGCCTGCGAGCGCTGCCGCGCGTCGTGGAAGAGGTTGCTGATGATGGCGAGGCCGGCGGGGAGCAGGGTGGCGCCGCCGAGGCCCATCAGCGCGCGGCAGGCGATGAGCATCTCCGGGTTCGGCGCGAACGCGGCGCCCGCGGAGCCGAGGCCGAAGACGACGGCGCCGGTCAGCAGGAACTTGAGCCGGCCGTAGCGGTCGCCGAGGTTGCCGAAGGCGATGAGCAGGGACGAGACCACGAAGCCGTAGATGTCCAGGATCCACAGTGCCTGGTCGGTACTGGGCGTGATCGCGGACGTGATGCTCGGCATCGCGAGGTAGAGAACGGAGCCGTCCATCGCGACGAGCGCGACCGGGCCGAGCACGATGACGAGGCCCAGCCAGGCCCGCCGGTCGGCACGCTCCGCGACTAATTCAGGGGAAGTCACGGGGGCAACCTTTCAGGAGAAGGTGCGAAGAAGTTCAGGACCGCTGCATACGGCGTACGCGAAAAGGTCGGCGCGCGTCGGCGGCGAGCGGCGTGCGTACATCGTACGCGAATTCTGTGCGTACGTCGTACGCAAGCTGCTGGGTATAATAACGCATGGCCATCAAGACACAAGGCAGGCAAGTGAGTTCACCGAGCCTGTCGCGCGGCGCGATCGTGGCGGCCGCGGTCCGCATCGCCGACGCCGAGGGCATCGCCGCGATCTCGATGCGGCGCCTCGCGACCGAGCTGGACTCGGGCGTCATGTCGCTCTACCGCCACGTGGCGAACAAGGACACGCTGCTCACCCTGATCACCCAGGCGGCGTGCGACGAGCACCCCTACCCCGAGCCCATGCCGCCGGACTGGCGCGAGGCGATGCGGCTCGCCGCCCGGCTCGACTGGGAGGTGTACTGCGCCCACCCCTGGGCCCTGGTGACGTCCAGCTCCGCCCGGCACTTCTCGGACACCTCCTGCCTCGACTGGATGGTGGACGCGCTCGCCGACCTCACCGACGACCCGGACCTCGCGCGGACCTGTTCGATCGCCCTGTGGTCGTACGTCCAGGGCGTCTGCATCCAGCACGTGGCCCAGCAACTGCTCCCCGGCGGCGACAAGCCCGAGCAGTCCCCGCTGCGGGCCACCGAGGAGGACTTCGAGACAGGCCTGGAGATCTTCCTCGACGGGATGGAGCTGCGGGCCGCCCGCGCCGGGTCCGACCGCGCGGACGCCCGGCCCACCCGCACGTTCTCGGCCGCCGGGCGGCCCTGACGGGGGTGTCCGGCCGGGAGCCGCGTCGTTGGGCATGCCATGACGACCACCCAGTCGAACACCACGATGACCAGGCGCAACGACCAGGAGGCCGACGCTCCGGATCTCGCGCCGCTCGCCTTCGCCGGCTACGCCCACTTCACCGCGACCCAGGTCCGCGACGGCCGGATCCGCGGCCTCGACCTGCACCTGGCGCGCCTGCGGCACGGCTCGCTCGAACTCTTCGGGCGGGCCCTGACCGACGACCGCGTACGGGCCCTGCTGCGCGCCGCCCTGGCGGACGCGCCGGCCGACCTCTCGCTGACCGCCACGGTCTATCTGCCGTCCGGCGAGTTCACCGTGGCCGCGCCCGACGAGGACCCCGAGCTCCTGATCCGTACCGCGCCGCCCGCCACCGGCCCCCGGGGCCCGCTCTCGCTCGCGCTGGTGGAGCACGAGCGCTTCCTGCCCTCGGTGAAGCACGTCGGCGAACCGGCCAAGACCTACTTCCTGCGGCAGGCCGCCGACCAGGGCCACGACGACGTCGCCTTCGTCGACCGCCGGGGCCGGCTGAGCGAGGCGTCCATCTGGAACCTGGCCTTCTGGGACGGCGACGCCGTGGTGTGGCCGGAGGCCGCCATGCTGGACGGCGTCACCATGGGCATCGTCCGCCGACAGCTCGACCGGCTCGGCATCGCCCAGCGGACCCGCGAGCTCACCCCCGCCGACCTGCCGGAACTGGCGGGCGCCGCCGTCATGAACTCCTGGACGCCGGGCGTCGCCGTCCGCCGCGTCGGCACCGTGCCGCTGCCCGAGGCGCCGGACTTCCTGGCGCTGCTGCACCGCGCCTACGAGGCCGAGCCGCTCATCTCCCTGTAGGGCACGCCGCACAGTTCACCGTCGGTCATCGCGACGCAGGCGTACGGCAGCGGCCGCCCGTCCGGCCGCCGCCGCGCCGACGGTGACTCGCCGCCCGGGCGGGCGGCACCGCCCGCCCCCTCGCCCCGGGCGCCCGCCGCGTCGATCCGGCCGCGCACGGCGTCGGCGGCCAGCTGCGGAAGGACCAGCCGCCAGAACGGCGCCACCGACTGCACCGCCCGGGCGCGGTCCGGGTCGCGTTCGAGCCCCTCCACCCCGGCCATCACCGCGGTGATGGCCGCGACGGCGTCGTCCAGGTCCACCCCCGGCGCCAGGCTGCCCTGCCGCCGGGCGAGATGGAGCACGCCGCGGGCCCAGTCCCGCCAGTGCTGCCAGGGACTCGCCCCGCCCCGCCAGCCCGGGTCGTGCGCCAGGCCGAAACCCGCGCGGAGCACGAGATCACCGGCCATCCGGCGGGCCAGCGCGTGCGAGGTGTCGACGAGCAGTTGGAGCGGCGCCGGATGCCACGCCGGGACCTGCCCGGTGACGCACAGCAGGATCTCGGCCGCGGCCGACTGGACCGCCTCGCCGAGCGCCTGCTTGTTCCGGAAATGGAAGTGCAGCGCGCCCTGGCTCACTTGGGCCAGGGCACAGATCTGCCCGATGGAGGATCCCGCGAATCCGCTCCGGTCGAAGACCTCTGCGGCGGATCGGATCAATTGTCGGCGAGTTTTGGCGGCACGATCCTGCATGACGATGCGCACTCCGGGAGAAGAAGGGGAGCGATGAGCGAGAAGGGACCCGCGCGCGAAGTACCGGGCACCCGCGCGGGGCCCCGCTCGCGGCGGAATCACGGGCGCACTTCCCGTGCGCCGCTCCACTCTTACCACGCCCGCAAAGGGCCGCGTCCGACGGTCGGCCATACCGGCCGGGGACCTGACAGATAGTCGGCCGATTCTCCGGAGGCCCGTTCGTGTGTGCCTAGCATCGAGTGACGGACGGAACGGCTGGGCGCCCCTCGGCGCGGCAGTCCCCGAGGCCGCCGGTATTCCCGACGGAATACCGAAGCGCGCCCGCCCGCCGTCGATTCCCCATTCCCTGAAGTCGGCCCATACACGTGACGCGGAGAATCAGAATGCGACTTGCGCAAGTGGTGGCATCTGTCATGCAGAGCCACGCGGACCGGCCCGCCATCGGCGAGCGCGTCAAGGAATTCGCGAAGGACGCCGAGACGGGACGGGTCTCGATCCGGCTGCTTCCCCGCTACGAGACCACCACCTACCGCGAGCTGTGGGCGCGGGTGCGCGCCGTGGCGAGCGAGTGGCACCACAGCCCCGACCGGCCGTTGGCCGCCGGAGAGCGGGTCGCCCTGCTCGGCTTCACCAGCCGCGACTACACGACGATCGACCTCGCCTGCATCCACCTCGGCGCCGTCTCGGTCCCGCTCCAGACCAGCTCCGCCCCCGCCCAGTTGCGGGCGATCGTCGCCGAGACCGAGCCGTTCACGCTGGCCGCCAGCCTGGAGCGGCTGCCCGCCGCCGTCGACCTGGTGAGCGCGAGCGACTCCGTACGGCGCCTCGTCGTCTTCGACGTCCACCCCGAGGCCGACGCCCACCGCGAGGCCCTCGCCGCGGCCCGCGAGCGGCTCGCCGAGACCCGGCCCGACGTCACCGTGGACATCCTGTCGGAGCTCGTCGCACGCGGCACGGCCCTGCCCGAGGCCCCGCTGTTCACCGCGCCCGACGGCGAGGACCCGCTCGCCATGCTGATCTACACCTCCGGGAGCACCGGCACGCCCAAGGGCGCCATGTACACGGAGCGCCTGGCCGGCGCCATGTGGGGCGGCGCCTGGGCGAAGCTGTTCGACGAGACGTACGCGGTCACCTTCCACTACGCGCCGATGAGCCATGTGGCCGGGCACTCCTCGCTGAAGGCCACCATGGCGCGCGGCGGCACGAGCTACTTCACGGCCAGCAGCGACCTGTCGACGTTCTTCGAGGACGTCGCCCTGGCCCGGCCCACCGAACTCTCCCTGGTGCCCCGCGTCTGCGAGATGCTCCACCAGCGCTTCCGCGGCGACGTCGACCGGCGCACCGCCGCGGGCGCCGACCGCGAGACGGCCGAGGCCGAGGTGCGCACCCACCTCAGGGAGAACGTGCTGGGCGGCCGGGTCACCTGGGCCAGCAGCAGCTCCGCCCCCCTCTCCGCCGAACTGACCGCCTTCACCGAGTCCCTGCTGGGCCTCGAACTGCACAACGTCTACGGCTCCACCGAGGCCGCCGGCGTCTCCGTCGACGGAGTGCTGCTGCGCCCGCCGGTACGCGACTACAAGCTGGCCGACGTACCCGAACTCGGCTACTTCCGCACCGACTCGCCGTACCCGCGCGGCGAACTCCTCCTGAAGACCGACGTCATCATCCCCGGCTACTACAAGCAGCCCGAGCTCACCGCCGAACTCTTCGACGAGGACGGCTTCTACCGGACCGGCGACATCGCCGCCGAACTCGGCCCCGACCGGATCGCCATCGTGGACCGCGTCAAGAGCGTCCTCAAGCTGTCCCAGGGCGAGTTCGTGGCCACCGCCCGTCTGGAGGCCGTCTTCGCGGCCGGTCCGCTGGTGCGCCAGATCTTCGTGTACGGCAACAGCGAGCGCTCCTACCTCCTCGCCGTGGTCGTCCCCACCCCCGAGGCGCTGACCGAACACGGCTCTGACGAGCGGGTGTTGAAGCAGCGGATCGCCGAGGCGTTCCAGGAGCTCGCCAAGGAGGCCGGGCTCAACTCGTACGAGATCCCCCGCGACGTCCTCATCGAGACGGAGCCCTTCAGCCAGGCCAACGGCCTCCTGTCGGACCACCGCAAGCTGCTCTGGCCCCGCCTGGTCGAGCGCTACGGCGAGCGACTCGAAGCGCTCTACGCCGACACCGCCGCCCGCGAGGACGCCGAACTGGCCGACATCCGCGCCGCCGGAGCCGACCGCCCGGTCCTGGAGACCGTCCAGCGGGCCGTGCGGGCCCTGATATCCGGCTCCATGGCCGAGGTCGACCCCGGCGCCCACTTCCGCGACCTGGGCGGCGACTCGCTGACCGCCGTGCAGTTCTCCAACCTGCTCCAGGACACCTTCGGCGTCCGCGTGCCCGTCGACATGCTCATCAGCCCCGCGTACGACCTGCGGCACCTGGCCGAGCACATCGAGGCCCGGCGCGGCGCCGCCACCGAGCGTCCCACCTTCGCGTCGGTGCACGGCGAGGGCAGCACCGAGGTCTTCGCCAAGGACCTCACCCTGGACGCCTTCCTCGACGCGCGGACCCTCGCCGACGCCCTCGCCCTGCCCCGCGCCGAGGGGGAGCCGCGCACCGTGCTCCTGACCGGGGCGAGCGGCTACCTCGGGCGCTTCCTCGCCCTGGAGTGGCTGGAGAAGCTGGCCCCCGTCGGCGGGCGCCTCATCGCCCTCGTACGCGGCAAGGACGCCGCCGCGGCCCGGCGGCGCCTCGACGCGGCCTTCGACAGCGGCGACCCCGAGCTCCTGCGGACGTACGGCGAACTCGCCGAAGGACACCTGGAGGTGGTGGCCGGCGACATGGCCGAGCCGCGCCTCGGCCTGGACGAGGCGACCTGGGACCGGCTCGCCGACGAGGTCGACGCCATCGTCCACGCCGGCGCGCTCGTCAACCACGTGCTGCCCTACCCGCACCTGTTCGAGGCGAACGTCGTCGGCACCGCCGAACTCGTCCAGCTGGCCCTGACCCGCCGGATGAAGCCGTTCACCTACATCTCCAGCGTCGCCGTCGCCACCGCGCGCCCCGGCGAGCCCGCCCTCGACGAGTACACCGACGTCCGCGCCGCCCTGCCGGTGATGGAGGTCGACGGCGGCTACGCGGGCGGCTACGCGACCAGCAAGTGGGCCGGCGAGGTGCTGCTGCGCGAGGCCCACGACCTGTGCGGGCTGCCGGTCACCACCTTCCGCTCCAACATGATCCTGGCGCACAGCCGTTACGGCGGGCAGCTGAACGTCCCCGACATGTTCAGCCGCCTGCTGTTCAGCGTGCTCGCCACCGGGATCGCGCCGCGCAGCTTCTACCGCGCGGACGGTGAACGGGCCCACTACGACGGCCTGCCCGTCGACTTCACCGCCGCGGCCGTGGTCGCCCTGGGCGGGCGTACGGGCGGGTCGACGGCGCCCCAGTACCGCACGTTCAGCCTGGTGAACCCGAACGACGACGGCGTCTCGCTCGACCGGATCGTCGACTGGCTCGCGGAGGACGGGCACCGCGTCGAGCGGATCGACGACCACGCCGACTGGTTCGTCCGCTTCGAGGCGGCCATCCGCACCCTCCCCGAGGCGCAGCGGCAGTACACGGCGCTCCAGATCCTGCACGGCTTCCGGGAACCCGAGGAGTCGGTACCGGGCTCGGTCATCCCCTCCGACCGCTTCCGCGCCGTGGTCCGCGCGGGCCGCGTCGAAGGACACGAGGACATACCGAGCCTCGGCCGGGCCCTCGTCGCCAAGTACGCGAGGGACCTGAAGGAGCTGATGGGGCAGAAGGGGCTGAAGAGCACCTCGGTCGGGGTAGGCACCCGGGCATGACACCTCCGAACCACACGCACAGCGACCTCCTCGCCGGGAAGGTCGTGCTCGTCACCGGCGCGAGCAGCGGCATCGGCGCCGCCGCGGCCCGCGTCTTCACCCAGGAGGGCGCGACGGTGGTCCTCGCCGCGCGCCGCGAGGAACGCCTGGCGGAACTCGCCGAGGACATACGGGCCAAGAGAGCCGAAGCCGCGTACGTCGTCTGTGACGTCACGCGCGCCGAGGACGCGGCCCGGGCCGTGGAGTTCACCGAGACGCGGTACGGGCGTCTCGACGCGGCCTTCAACAACGCGGGCGTCGGCGGCGACCGCACCCCGCTGCACCTGATGCCCGACGACGTCTACGACACGGTCATGGACGTCAACGTGCGGGGCATCTGGAACTGCCTGCGCCCCGAGATCGGCGCCATGCTGCGGCACGGCGGCGGCGCGATCGTCAACAACAGCAGTGTGGCCGGCCTCGTGGCCATCCCGGCCGCCGCGCCCTACATCGCGGCCAAGCACGCCGTCGTCGGCCTCACCAGAGCGGCGGCCGACGAATACGCCAAGGAGGGCATCCGGGTCAACGCCGTCGCCCCGGGCACCACCCGCAGCGAGATCACCGAGGACTGGTTCCGGCGCAACCCCGGACTCGAACAGACCGTCAACTCGATGACCCCGCAGGGCCGTACGGCCGCGCCGGAGGAGATCGCCGCCGCGGCGGCCTGGCTCCTCAGCGACCGCTGCCCGTTCCTGACCGGAACGGTGCTGCCGGTGGACGGCGGCTTCGTCAACCAGTGAGACGAACCGCCCGGGACCGCGGAGCCGAGGGAACCCCCGCCCTCGGCTCCGCGTCCCTTCCACCGGCTCGTACGAATTCTGTGCGAACGCTTGATAACATACCGAGCCTTTGTCAGCGGAAAGTCCGAGGGGGCGGCCGAGTGGCGCGGCAGGAGCGGGCGATCCGCACGCGTGAGTCCATCCTCGACTCCATGGCGAGCCTCTTCATCGAGGTCGGCTACGAGGCCGCCACCATCGCCGCGCTCGTCGAGCGCACCGGCCTCACCCGGGGCGCGCTGTACTTCCACTTCCCCACCAAGGAGTCGATGGCCCACGGGGTGCTCGCGCGCGCGGTGACCCGCGAGGGCCTGCTGCCGCAGACGTACAAACTCCAGGAGTGGGTCGACCTGGGCCTCCTCCTCGCCCACCGGCTGCCCCGCGAGCCGATGCTCCGCGCCGCCGTCCAGCTCTCCGTCGACCCCAAGGCCCGCTCCCTGTTCGGCACCCGTTGGCCGGACTGGATCGACCTGGGCCAGGACCTCCTCGTCGAGGCCAAGGAGCGCGGCGAACTCCTCCCGCACGCCGTCCCCGCGGAGATCGCCCGCCTCGCCGTCGGCGCCTGGACCGGCGTCCAACTGGTCACCGAGGCCCTCCCGGAGGGCCGCGAGCTCTCCGAGGAGATCGCCCGCCTCTACCAGCTGATCCTCCCCAACATCGCCAGCATCGGCGTCCTCGCCAAACTGGACACCTCGCCGTACCGCGCGGACCGGCTGCTGGGGTCCGGCACGGCGGGGGAGCTCACGCCCGGGTGAGGGCGGTGACCAGCAGGGCGAAGGCGGCGATGATGACGGCGACGCGGACGTAGTGGTAGCGGTCCCAGCGGTTCGACTGCTCCTTCCAGTCGGCGGGCCGGTTCTCGGGGGTCCACGTCTTGCTCCGGTTGTTGATCGGGACGAGCAGCAGGACCGACATGAGCACGCTGACGATCAGCAGCGCGCCGGCGGTGACGACGAGTCCGGCGCCGGGGCGCTGCCATCCGGCGACGGCCCAGACCGCGACCAGGACGAGCGAGCCGATGTACCAGAACGGCATCACGGCGCCGAGCATCCGGCCCCCGTGGGCGCGGCCGAGCTGGCCGCTGTCCTCCGGGAGGGCGTTGAAGATCGGGTTCATGACGAAGGAGACGGAGAACTCCACCCCCACCATCACGCCGACACAGACGGTGGTGAGGACCTGAAGTGCGTTGAGCATGACGACCCCTCCGAGATCTAGCGCTGCTAGCTACTGAGGCAACGCTAGCGTTACTGCCGCTCGATTGTCTAGCGGTGCTAGAATCCATTCATGTCGGTACAGGAACGCAAGGAACGCGAACGGGCGGACCGCGAGCGCCTCATCGTGGCGACGGCCCGCGAACTCGCCGAGGGGCAGGGCTGGGACGCGGTCACCACCCGCCGTCTCGCCGAGCGCATCGAGTACAGCCAGCCCGTCCTCTACAGCCACTTCCGCGGCAAGCGGGAGATCATCGGCGCCGTCGCCCTCGAAGGCGCCGCCGAGATGGCCGTGGCGCTGCGGGCCGCCGCCTCCGCCGCGGACGGCCCACGCGCCCGGGTCACCGCCCTCGCCCGCGCCTACCTCGACTTCGCCGCGCGCAACCCCGCGGTCTACGACGCCATGTTCCAGCTCGACGGCGGCCTGGCGTTCGCGCACGAGGACACCCCGGCACCCCTCAAGGACGCCTTCGCGGCCCTCCTGGAGACCCTCGGAGAGGTCGCCGGCAAGGGCGTCCACACGGGCCTGTTCACCGAGCTGTTCTGGGCGTCCCTGCACGGCCTCGCGACCCTGACCAGGTCCGGCCGGCTCCCCCCGGAGGAGACCGAGCGGCGTACGCAATTGCTGGTGGACCGGCTCCCCGTACTCTGACGCACCGCCCCACGAAACCCTCCCGTACGCTGACGCGCATGGTCTCGACAGTGCAGAACATGGCAATCGACTGCGCGGACGCCTACGGGCTCGCCCGCTTCTGGAGCACGGCGACCGGCTCCCCCCTGGACCCGGACGCCCGCCCCGGCGACCGCGAGACCCAGGTGCTCCTGCCGGAGGGCCCGGCCCTCTACTTCAACCAGGTCCCCGAACCCAAGACGGTCAAGAACCGCCTCCACCTCTGCCTGCGCCCCGAGACCTCACGCGACCAGGAGGTGGAGTGGCTCCTGACCCTCGGCGCCACCCTCGTCGCCGACCACCGCAACCCCGACGGCACAGGCTGGGCAGTCCTCGCGGACCCCGAGGGCAACGAGTTCTGCGTCCTGCGCGGCGACTCCGACCGGGCGGCGCCCGCGCGTTGACCGATTGTCTACCGGGGCGCGGCAGATTCCCTGACGACGGCGGGCCGGACGAACCGGGCCGCGGGGAAATGGGGAGTGAAGACATGGCTGTCTACGAGTCCGTGCCCAGTACGTGGGACCACATCAGCTCGGGGATGGGACTGGCCCCGGGCCAGCGCATCAAGTCCGAGCTGATCACGCTCGACGCGGGCCTGGCGTACAAGCAGATCGTGCACACCCTGGTCTACCAGCCCGACGGCAACCTGGTGCTCTACCGCACCACGTACTACGGCGCCCCCGATGTCGGCGGCGAGGCGCCCGACTTCGGGATCATCTTCGACGAGCTCATCAACGGTGCCATCAGCGGCGACCTCCAGGACGGGAAGCTGTCCGACGGTCAGATCGGCGACGACATCGTCGAGGCGGTCTGGGCCAGTGGCACCAACGGGCGCAGCGCCGGCGCCGCCGTCATGCAGGCCGACGGCAACTTCGTCGTGTACGACGCCGACGACCAGGCCGTCTGGGCCAGCGGCACCGGCCCGGAGCACGACGGCGAGTACGTCTGGCTGCGCGTCCAGCGCGACGGCAACATGGTGCTCTACAAGGGCCACGCCGCGGGCGAGGACGAGAGTCAGTGGGTCGCGGTCTGGTCCACCGGCACCAAGATGCCGGACGCGTAGCCGAGTTCGGCCAGCCGGGCCTCCGTGCGGTCCAGCAGGGTGTCCAGGAGGACCGGGTAGGCGCTGTGGTTCATCCGGTCCGCCAGGAGGTGGGCGGTGGCGGCGATGTGCGGGTGCGTGGCGGCGGGAAGGCGGGCGTACGTGGAGGACCACATGTCCTCGTCGGCCGCCCGCGCCTCGTCCTTGATGGTCAGCGCGCCCGCGTCCAGCGCGGCGAACGCCAGGGCCAGGTCGATGAAGGCGTGGTAGACGCCGACCGCCTCCCCGTCGGGGAAGCCCGCGCCGCGCAGGATGCCGAGCGCCGCCTCGTCCACCGCGATCTCGCGCGGGCGCCCGGTGACCCGGCTCGCGGTCAGCAGGGCGGCCTGCGGATGGGCCAGGTAGGAGGCGTGGATGGCCAGGCCCAGCGCGCGCAGGTCGGGGCGCCACGCCCCGGTGGGCGTCCAGCTGTCCAGGGCGCGCCCCATCAGGACCTCGCCGATGGCCCGGGTCAGGTCGTCCAGGCCCGCGAAGTAGCGGTACAGGGTGCTCGGGTCGGCGCCCAGCGCGCTGCCCAGGCGGCGGGCGGTCAGCCCGGACGCGCCGTGCTCGCGGAGCATCCGCAGCGCGGTCGCGACGATCAGCTCCTCGGACAGGACCGTGCCCTGCCGCGTCGGGCGCCGGCGCCGGCGCTCCGCCTCGGGGACCACCTTCTTGGGCATCGCGCCCCTCCCCGTACCTCTGGAGTCTCTTATGCCAACGCCGTAGACCTTAACAGCGGGCCTCGTGTTCCATCAGGGCGTTCCCCGGCGACACCCGCCGGGAGCGTCTACCGAACAGGTGTGTGACATGCGCGTACTTCTCGTGGGTGCGGGCGGCGTCGGAACCGCCGTCACCCGGATCGCGGCCCGCCGGGACTTCCTGACCCACATGGTCGTCGCCGACTACGACCTGGCGCGCGCCGAGGCGGCCGTCGCCGCGCTCACGGACCGGGCGGACCGTTTCAGCGCCCGCCGCCTGGACGCCTCCGACCAGGACGCGGTCCGCCGCGCGCTCGTCGAGGAGGGCTGCGACGTGCTGCTCAACGCGACCGACCCGCGCTTCGTGATGCCCCTCTTCACCGCGGCGCTCGCCGCCGGCGCGCACTACCTCGACATGGCCATGTCGCTGTCCGTGCCGCACCCGACCGCACCGCACGCGGAGTGCGGGGTGAAGCTGGGCGACGAGCAGTTCGCCGTGGCCGCCGACTGGGAGCGGGCGGACCGCCTCGCGCTCGTCGGCATGGGCGTCGAGCCGGGTCTCTCGGACGTCTTCGCCCGGTACGCCGCCGACGAGCTCTTCGACGAGATCGAGGAGATCGGCGTCCGCGACGGCGCGAACCTCACCGTCGAGGGCTACGACTTCGCGCCCTCCTTCAGCATCTGGACCACCATCGAGGAGTGCCTCAACCCGCCCGTGGTCTACGAGAAGGAGCGCGGCTGGTTCACCACCGCCCCCTTCAGTGAGCCCGAGGTGTTCGACTTCCCCGAGGGCATCGGCCCCGTCGAGTGCGTCAATGTCGAGCACGAGGAGGTGCTGCTGATCCCGCGCTGGGTGGACGCGCGGCGGGTCACCTTCAAGTACGGCCTCGGCGACGACTTCATCGCCAAGCTGAAGACCCTGCACGAGCTGGGCCTCGACGCCACCGCCAAGGTCACCGTCCCCGGCCCCGACGGCCCCGTCGAGGTCTCCCCGCGCGACGTCGTCGCCGCCTGCCTGCCCGCCCCCGCCACCCTCGGCGACCGGATGAAGGGCAAGACCTGCGCCGGCACCTGGGTCAAGGGCACCAAGGACGGCGCCGACCGCGAGGTGTACCTGTACCACGTCGTCGACAACGAGTGGTCGATGCGCGAGTACGGCTCCCAGGCCGTCGTCTGGCAGACGGCCGTCAACCCCGTGATCGCCCTCGAACTCCTCGCGAGCGGCGCGTGGAAGGGCAGCGGCGTCCTGGGCCCCGAGGCCCTGCCGCCGCGCCCGTTCCTCGACCTGCTCACCGCGTACGGGACGCCGTGGGGACAGCGTGAGGAGCTCGGCCGCTCCTGACGGAAGGTGGCGGCGCGCCCCGGCTCACGCCATCCAGAAGAAGACCGCCGTCATGCGCTTGTCCTCCAAGGTGCTGCCCCAGTAGCCGGTGGCGCTGTGGATCATGTTGGCGGTGTAGAGCAGCAGGCGGTTGTAGCGGTGCGGGACGGCGACGTCCTCGGCGAAGGAGTCCGCGGGGACGAAGCGGGTGCCGAGGGCCTCGGCCAGGTTGTTGTGGGGAGCCGCCACCGTGTTGCCGCCCAGGACGCCGCCGGGGAGCTGCTGGCGGTAGAAGCTGGTTCCGCAGGTCTTGGGCGCGTGCGGGTTGAGGTAGAGGACGGCGGCGTACCGGCACATGCTGCGGGAGTCGGTGTGGGGGCGCGACTCGCACTCGCCCTCGCCGACGACCTGGACGCAGTTGTGGTTGAACGTTCCGCCTCCGGACTCCGTCAGCGCCCACACCCGCTCGGCGCCGGTCGCCCGCACGACGAGCCGCTCGACATGGGCGAGTTCGTCGGGTTCGAGGCCCGGCATGGTCCGCATGCCGGGCCAGCTCTCGGGCTTGTGCGGATAGCCCTCCGTCCAGTCCGTCCTGGCCAGGCACCGGGCCCGTACGGCGTCGGGGTCGGGCAGGACGTCGTCCAGGACCCAGTAGTCGCGGCCGCGGGTGGGTTTGCGGTAGGGGAGGACCGGGAGCGCCGGGGTCCTCGGGGGACGCGCGGGCTGTGGGGGGCGTGGGGGGCGTGGGGGCATGCGGCCGAGACTAGGGACGCGCAGGCCATCCCCGGCCCGTGGATTGGTCAATCTTCCGTCAACCCACGGGCCGGGGGCCCGCCCACGGCGGCCCTAGACTGGGAGGTCTTCGGGCGGTACGGGGAACGGGAGAGGGACGGTGGCGGCGGACGTGGGCGGTTTCACGGACCCTCCTGCCGAGGTGCTGGCCGAGGCGGCCGCCGCCTTCGGACTGCTCTCCTCGCCCTCGCGGCTGCACATCGTGTGGGCGCTCGCCCAGGGCGAGAGCGACGTGACCGGGCTCGCCGAGCGGGTGGGCGGCGCCCTGCCGGCGGTCAGCCAGCATCTGACCAAGCTGAAGCTGGCGGGTCTGGTGCGCTCGCGGCGCGAGGGGCGGCGGCAGGTGTACTTCGTCGACGACCCCGAGGTGGTGACCGTGGTCCGGGTGATGGTGGGCCAGCTCACCGCGCGCTCCGACCGCACCCCGACGCCCGTGCGACGCAGCGGCTTCGGTGCCTGAGAGGGCTGCCCCCGGCCCGCTCGCTCCCGGCACCCCCGGCGGCCGGCCGCCGCTGGGCCGGGAGAGCCCGGACGCGCTCACCGCGCTCCAGGTGCTCCGCCGGCTGGACAGCGGGCCGCGCGGCCTCACCGACGCCGAGGCCGAGCGGCGGCTCGCCCGGTACGGCGAGAACGTCCTGCCCGCCCGGCGGCCCGTCTCCTGGCCCCGCCGGTTCCTGCGCGGCCTGCGCGACCCCTTCACCGCCGTGCTGCTCTGCCTCGGCCTGGTCTCCGTGGCCGTCGCCGCCTGGGGGACCGGCGGGGTGATCCTCCTCCTGGTCGCGGTCAGCTGCGCGCTGCGCTCCTCGGGCGAGCACCGGGCCGACCGCGCCATGGCGGCCCTGCGCGCGTCGGTGGCCGCGACCGCGACCGTGCTGCGCCGCCCCGGACCCGACGCACCGGCCGCCGTGCCCCGGGAGATCCCGGCGGCCGACCTGGTCCCGGGCGACGTGATCCGGCTGGGCCCCGGCGACCTGGTACCCGCCGACGCGCGACTGCTGCGGGCCCGGGGCCTACGGCTGCACGAGGCGGCACTCACGGGCGAGTCGGCGCCCGTGGCGAAGCACGCCGCCGAGGGGCCTGACGGTCCTGGGGGGCCTGACGGTCCTGGGGGTCCTGGGGGTCCCGGGGGTCCCGGCGGTCCGGGGGGTCCCGGCGGTCGCGAGGGCCCTGGCGGTCCTGACAGCCGCAGCGGTCCCGGGGGTCCCGGCGGTCCCGTGCCTCCCGCCGGTCGCGAGGGCCCTTGCGGTCCCGACAGCCTCAGCGGCCCCGGGGGTCCTGTGCCTCCCGCCGGTCGCGAGGGCCCTTGCGGTCCCAACAGCCTCAGCGGCCCCGGCGGTCCTGAGGGTCCCGTGCCTCCTGCCGGTCGCGAGGGCCCCGGCAGTCCCGACAGCCTCAGCGGCCCTGGAGGTCCCGGCGGCCCCGGCGGCCCTGACAGCCCCGACGACCCCAACGACCCCGCCGCCCCCCGTCCCGCCCCCTCCCCGCAGCCCCGCATGTGCTTCCTCGGCAGCAGCGTGGCGTACGGCAGCGCCACCGCGGTGGTCGTCGCCACCGGAGCCCGTACCCGCTTCGCCGCCGCCCACGGCACGGGCGGGCGACGTCGGGACAGCGCCTTCGATCGGGCCGTCCACGGCATCTCCTGGACCCTGATCCGGTTCATGCTGCTGACTCCGCCGCTGGTGCTCATGGCCGGTGCCGCCCTGCACGGGCGTGGCCTGGAGACGCTTCCCTTCGCGGTCGCCGTGGCGGTCGGGCTGACCCCCGAGATGCTGCCCGTCGTCGTCACGACCGTCCTCGCCCGGGGGGCCGCGCGGCTCGCCCGCGAGCACAAGGTGATCGTCACGCGGCTGCCCGCGCTCCACGACCTCGGCGCCGTCGACGTCCTGTGCCTGGACAAGACCGGCACGCTGACCCAGGACCGGCCCGTCGTGGTCCGCGCCGTGGACCCGCACGGCCGGGACGAACCCGAGGTGCTGCGCTGGGCCGCCGCCAACGCCTGGTGGACGCTCCAGCTCGCCGAACTGCCCACCCCCGACGCCCTCGACGAGGCGGTCCTCGAAGCGGCGGCCCTGGAGGAGGCCGCCGGGGCGGACCCGCTCGACTGCGACGGCGTCGCGGCGCTGCCCTTCGACCCGGTACGCCGCCTGGCGACCGCCGTCGTACGCCGCCCCGGCCGCCTCGGCACCCACACCCTGGTCGTCAAGGGCGCGGTGGAGAACGTACTGGAGCGCTGCGCCCTGGACACCGCCGAGCGGACGCGTCTGCTCGCCCTCGCCGCGCGCGAGGCGGACACCGGCGCCCGCCTCCTCGCCGTGGCCCTCGCCGAGCGCCCGGCCCGCCACCGGGACTACACGCCGGCCGACGAGCGCGGGCTCGCACTCCTCGGGTTCGTCGTCCTGCGCGACGCCCTCGCCCCCACCGCCGCCGGGGCCCTCGCCGGCCTCGCCGAACGCGGTGTGGCGGTACGGATCCTGACCGGCGACCACCCGGGCACGGCCGCCCACACCTGCCGCGAACTCGGACTCGACCCGGGCCGGGTGCTCACCGCCGAGGAACTCGACCGCCTGGCCGACGCCGAACTGGCCGACGCCGTCCGGCACACCACCGTCTTCGCGCGCTGCGCCCCCGAGCACAAGGCCCGCGTCGTCACCGCGCTGCGCGCCGGCGGACACGTCACCGGATTCCTCGGCGACGGCGTCAACGACGTGCCCGCCCTCCGCGCGGCCGACGTCGGCCTCTGCCCCACCGGCGCCGTCGACGTCGTCCGGGAGACCGCGGACGTCGTCCTCGCCGAGAAGGACCTGGCCGCGGTCGAGCACGCCATCGCCGCCGGCCGGCACGGCGGCGGGAACATCACCGCCTACCTGCGCGTCACCCTGTCGTCCAACCTCGGCAACGTCATCGCCATGCTGGCCGCCGCGCTCCTGCTGCCCTTCCTGCCGATGCTCCCCGCCCAGGTGCTCGTCCAGAACCTGTGCTTCGACGCCGCCCAGCTCGCCTTCGCCTACGACCGCCCGGACCCGGCGGCCCCGCACGCCCCCACCCGGCTGCGGCACCGCGCGTTCCTGCGCTTCATCACCGGCTTCGGACTGCTCAACGCCGTCGCCGACGTGGCCACGTTCGGCGTGCTCCTGGTCACCACGAGCTCCACGGCCGACGCCCAGGGGGCCTTCCACTCCGGCTGGTTCACCGAGAACCTGCTCGCCCAGGCCCTGGTGATGCTCCTGCTGCGCGGGTCCGCACCCGGTCCCGTCCGGTACGCGGCGGCGGCCCTCGCCGTCATCGGCGTCCTGCTCCCGCCGTCCCCGCTCGGCCCGCTCCTCGCCATGACCCCGCCGCCCCCGCTGTACTACCTGCTCCTGGCCGCCGTCCTCGCGCCGTACGCGGCCGCGCTGCGCGCCGCGAGGTCACGCCACGACCGGCGGACGTCCCCCTAGGGGCTGGCCGGGTCGTACCCGTACCGCAGCAGTCCCTCCGGGGTGCTCCCGTCGAGCCGGTAGACGTACAGCGCCTCGACCCGGATCCCGGTCCCGGCCGCCTCGGCCGCCTCGGCCGGGACCGGGCAGGTCACCTGGAGCACGGGCGGCCGGTCGGACACCGAGACCGTCACCCGCACCCCGTCCGCCGGACCGCCCAGAAGCACCGCGCCCCGACGGTCGTTCATGTCGTTCGTCCCCATGAGGCAACTCAATCAATCGGTTGTACAGTTGCGCAACAAGGCAAGCGTCAGTCGAGAGGGAGAGTGACCGAGTGCTCCGCAACGCACTGGAACCGTGGCATCTGCTGCTGGTGGCGATCGCGTTCATCGTGCTGTTCGGGTCCAAGCGGCTGCCGGACACCGCGCGGTCCCTGGGGAAGTCCCTGCGCATCCTCAAGAGCGAGACCCGGGCCATGCGCTCCGAGGGCGCGGAGCCGGACACGGCCCCTTCCACCCCGCCCGGGGACGCTACTCGTTGACGAGTACGGGTACGGAGAGCACCGCGGACGCGGGCGTCGCGCGCGGGTTCTTCGCGGTGACGGAGAAGTCGATGCCCGGCCCCGTCGCCCGCCGCTCCGTGTGCCCGCCCTGCCCGCCCTGCCCGCCCTTCTCGCCCTCGTGCTCCTCCCCGTAGGTGAAGACCCCCGACCCGAGCAGGCGGCCGTCGGCGTCGTAGAAGGCGGCGCGCAGCTCCAGGGCGATCACGTCGCTGACGTCGGAGGTGATCGCCAGATGTCCGGTCACGGCCTGCCGGCCGTGCAGGGCGAGCCGGGTGAAGCGCACGCGGTCGGTGAAAGGCCCTTCCTCGACGCGCACGTCACCCCGCCGGGGCGCGGGGGAGAGCAGGGGAGCGGGCGGCGGAGCCGTACGCGGAGCGGGAAGCGCGGCACCGGGAAGCGCGGCCGAGGCGGCCGTGGGCCGCGTGCCGTTCCCCGCCTTCCCGCCGCCGTCGCCCGAGGCGCCGCAGCCCGTGAGCGTGGCGAGAGCGGCGAGGGTGGCGGCCAGGGTCACGGCCGCGGCCGAGGTGCGCGGTCTCATCGTGTCTCCAGGGGTCCGGGGTGCGAGGGGGCCGGATCCGGCCCCCTCGCGGGCGGTCGGGGTCAGTGGCCGCGGGGCGCGGTGTCGAAGAGCGAGCGGTACATCTTTCCGTACAGCTCGACGTTGTTCTGGCTGGTGGCGAAGCGCCTGCCGCCCGGCCCGTAGGCGTAGATCGGGACGTCGGCGCCGGTGTGGTTGCCGGACAGGTAGGACAGCCAGAGACTGGCCTCGGGGCTGCCGTCCTGGACGCCCGCCGGGTCGTCGGGAGTACGGAAGGTGGCCGGGCCGAAGTTCTTCGGGTCGTTCGCGCCGGCGCCGTTGACGGGGCCCGAGGAGCGGGCCGGGTCCTTGGCACCGGACGCGGGCCGCGACGGCGTGGAGTTGTTCGCCGGGTTGCCCGCGTCGGCGTTGGCCGGCGGGGCGGCCGCCTCGGCGTTGGTGTACGAGCCCTTCTCGATGATGTTGAAGCCGGCGCACTCGTGGTCCGCCGTCACGATCACCAGGGTGTGGCCGTCCTCGCGCGCGAAGTCGACCGCGGCCCGCACCGCGTCGTCGAACGCCTTGATCTCGCCGAGCGTCTGGGCGGCGTCGTTGGCGTGCGAGCGCTTGTCGATCTGGGCGCCCTCGACCTGGAGCAGGAAGCCCTTCTTGGAACGCCCGTCGAGGAGCGACAGGGACTTCCTGGTCATCTCCGCGAGCGTCGGCTCCTGCCGCTGCGGCGCGTCGGCCGGCAGCTTCGCCTTGGCCTGCTCCACCGTCAGGTTGCCCCGGTTGAACAGGCCGACGACCTTGCCGCGCCGCACGCCCGCCAGGTCGCCCTTGGTGGCGACCCGCTGGCTGGCGGCGGTCTGCGCGGGCAGCGCCGGGTCGCCGAAGCTGCCGAGGACCTGGTAGCCCTGCGCCCGCAGCGCCTCCTGGTCGTCCGGCTCGAAGCGGGCGAGCCCGCCGCCGAGGATGACGTCGGCCGTGCCGTTGCGGGCGATCTGCTCGGCGATCGGCGTGATCAGGGTCGGATCGGCCGGCTTGTCCTCGTAGCTTCCGTCCGCCTTCTTCGGCAGGCAGGAGGCGTCCGAGTAGACCGGGCCCTGGCAGCCGCGCAGCAGCGCGTGGCTGAACTGGGCGGCCGGGGTGGCGTCCGTGATCTCGGCGGTGGACACGTTGCCCGTGGCGAAGCCCGCCCGGTGGGCCTGCTCCATCAGGGTCGCGACCCGCTTCTCGTACGCGTCGACGCCGATGGCGGCGTTGTACGTCTTCACGCCGGACGACCAGGCGGTGGCCGAACTGGCCGAGTCGGTCACCAGCGCCGGCCGGTCGCTGTCCTTCTCGACGGCGTAGGTGGCGACGGCGCCGTAGTTCGGCAGCCGCTCCATGTTCAGCTTGCCCGCCGCGCCGTAGTAGCGCTCACGGGCGGCGGTGACATGGGTGCGGCCCATGCCGTCGCCGAGCAGGTAGATGACGTTGTGTATCTCCCGCTGCCGTTCCTCGTGCCGGGGCGCGGCGCCGGCGGTGACGACGGCGCCCACCGTCACCGCACCGCTCACGCCGAGCACCATCAGGGTCCTCATGCCTCTACGCATGTGAGAGATGCCTCCTCGGGCATGTCGTCGACCACCCACGGCCGTCCCCATGAGGCCGTGGGCGCACCCGGATCCCCAGGCGCTGCGAGGCTAGGGACGGCCGGTGTACGCCCCACGGCATCCGGATGGCGCCCGGACCAACGCCGCCCGCATGCTGTCCTCGGCCGTGGCCCGGCCTCAGGACGCGAAGAAGTCCTCGGGCGCGTCGTCGAGGACGAACCCGTTGTCGAGGCGGACCCGGACCGTGACGCGGAGACGCTGGCGTTCGTACGCGGCCCATGCGGGCTCCAGGGCGTCCACCTGCTCCGCCAGCCGGTCCCTGCTCGCCTGCGGCATCTGGTGCCCGAAGGAGTCGAGCAGGGACTTCAGACGCTGGTATTCATCGGCCTCGGGGCTCGGCTCCTTCTCGTGCTCGACCACGCGCTCGACCGTGCCCTCGGTACCCGCCGCCAGGGCCAGGGTCGCCGCGCCGAAGCCCGGCTCCGCCGGGGGCTCCCCGGCCGGACCCACCGACCCGTTCAGCGCCAGATCCGCCGCGAGCCGCACCCGCCGGCCCTCGTTCAGTCTCATCGATCCCTCGTCCTCCTCGTCGACCGGTGGCGACCCGGTGCGCAAGGTGTCGCCAGGTGCCGGAGAGAGCAGGATCATCCCACCTCACACGGGCACGTCCCACGACGGAAGGGGAACGGAATGGACCACGGCGGTACGCGAGGGCGGCCGGTCTCGGCGGCGGAGCTGTTCGACGGGCTCGGTATCGCATACGAGCACGCCTTCGTCCGGCTGCCGGCCCAGGCGCGGGCGATCGAGTGGCTCACCGCACGGCTGGGCCCGGGTGCCTCGGTCCTCGACGTCGGCAGCGGCACCGGACGCCCGGTGGCCGAGCTGCTGGTGCGCGCGGGCTGCGAGGTGACCGGCATCGACGTGTCCGGCGAGATGGTCGCCCTCGCGCGCTCGCAGGTGCCCGGGGCCCGCTTCGAGCAGTGCGACGTGCGCGCCTTCGACGCGCCGGAGGGCGGCTTCGACGCGGTGTGCGCGTTCTTCCCGCTCCTGATGATGAGCCGGGCGGAGGCCGCCGCGAGCCTGAAGCGCATGGCCGGCTGGCTGGCGCCGGGCGGCTTCCTGGTGACGGCGACCGTGCCCGCGGACGTGGCGGACATCGAGATCGTCTGGATGGACCGTACGGTCAGGGTCTCCAGCTTCTCGACGGAGGAGTACGTGCGCCTCCAACGGGAGGACTGCGGCCTCGACGTGCTCCACCACGAGGAGTCGTTCTTCGTCCCGGACGACCCGCGCGCGACCCCGGAGGAGCACCTCTTCACGTACGCCCGCCGCGGTGACGGGGGCACGCCGGGGCGGTAGCCGGCCTCCCGGACGGTCGGGACACCTGCCCCATGCGGAGGGGACGGGCGGCGGGCGAACGTGGTGGGCGACAGCGCGGAACCGCCGCGCTCCATCGACGGAGGCATCGACGCATGTCCGGATTACGAAACTCGGGCCTGGCCGGAGCGGTCGCCGTGGCGGCCCTGATGACCCTCGCGGGGCCCTCGGGCGCCGCCGTGGCCGCGACCGGCGGCGACGGGGGCGGCAAGCACTGCACGGTGCGGCCGAACCAGCAGGCGGTCTGCTTCGACACCTTCGCGCAGGCCATCGCCGACGCGACGAACGGAGCCGTACGCCTCCCGGCCGGGGCGACGACGGTCACGCAGCGGCAGCTCGACGCGGGCGCCGCCGCGCGGGGGTTCGGGGCGAACGAGTCGACGGTCATCGCGGTCATCTACAACGACGCGGACTTCAAGGGACACTCGTACACGTTCGTCAAGGACCACGGATGCGACGGTGACTGGGGGACCGTCGACTTCGAGGAGGGCAACCTCCGGTACTTCTACGACAACACGAACTTCAACTGGGGCGACGAGATCGGCTCGGCCCAGGAGTACGCCGGCTGCCACGGCATCTACTACGAGAACAGCTGGTTCAACACACGGAAGTCCGGCCGCACGGCCGAGAGTCCGTGGAGCGGGGGATGGATGGACGACGAGGCCTCCTCCATCCGCTGGGTGTGACGCCAGGGCGGCGGGACCGTGACCGCCCGGCCCGGCCGGTCACGGTCCGCCGCCCAGGCCCGACTGGCGGGCCCGCACGATGGCCTCCGCGCGGGTCGCCGCCTGGAGTTTGGCGAGGATGTTGGACAGGTGGTTGCGGACCGTCTTCGGGCTCAGTGCGAGGCGCCGGGAGATCGCGAGGTTGTCCAGGCCACGGGCCACCAGGTCCAGCACCTCCCGCTCCCGCGAGGTCAGCTCCGGCAGCGGCACCGGTCCGCCCCAGGCCGCGTGGCCCAGCAGGTAGTCCATCGCCCGGACCGCCACCGCCGGGCCCAGGATCACCTCCCCGTTGGCCACGGCCCGCACCGCCCGCTCGATCTCCTCCGCCGCCGCCCCCTTCAGGAGGTACCCGCGCGCCCCCGCCCGCAGGGCCGCGAAGACCGAGTCGTCGTCGTCCAGCATCGTCACCACCAGGACCCCCGCCCCGGGCAGCACCCGGAGGATCTCGCGGGTCGCGTCCACGCCCGACGCGGCCGCGTCGCCCAGGTGCAGGTCCATCACCACGACGTCCGGCGCGTGCGCGACCGCCGCCGCCACGGCCTCGTCCATCGAGGGCACCTCCGCCACGACGTCCACGCCCGTCAGCGAACCGAGCAGGGCGGACATCCCCAGCCGGAAGACGGGATGGTCGTCCACGACCAGCACCCTCAGCACGGGAGCCTCAGTTCCAGCCGGGTGCCCCGTCCGGAGCCGCCCGGGCGCCAGGCGGCGGTGCCGCCGACGCCCTCGGCCCGCTCGCGGATCGAGACCGTCCCGACCCCGTGCCGTACCTCCACGGGCATGCCCCTCCCGTCGTCCTGGACCGATACCTCCAACAGGCCCTCGCACGCGTGGAGTTCGACCGTGCACAGATGGGCCCGCGCGTGCCGCGACACATTGCGGATGGCCTCCGCGACGATCGCGTACACCGCTCCCGCGACCTCCGGGGGCGTCCGGTCGATCCCGTCGCCCTCCTCCCGCACCAGCACCGTCAGGCCGTCCGCCTCGTAGCGCATCACCAGTTCGCGCAGCGCCGCCACCAGGCCCAGCTCGGCGAGGACCGGCGGGACCAGGCCGCGCGCGAGCACCCGGACCTCCTCCACCCGGGCGTCGACCTCGCCCCGTAACCGGCCCAGCAGCTCGTCGGCCCGGTCCGCGCCCTCCGGCAGCAGATTGCGGACGGCGGAGAGCCCGAGCCCGATCCCGGCCAGTGAGGGCCCGATCTCGTCGTGCAACTCACGCCGCAGCACCCGCCGTTCGTCGTCCCGCGCGGCGGCGAGCCGCCCGCGCGACTCCCGCAGCGCCCGCGTGACGGCGGCCAGTTGCACAGCCGTGGCGACCAACGGCGCCACCTCGTCGAGCGCCGCGCGGGTCCGCCGGTCGAGGCGCTCACCGGGACGCGGGGTCACGAGCAGCACACCGGCGGACTCTCCCCGTACGACCAAGGGCACGGCCGTCACGTCCCCCGGCGCCTCGACCGGCTCCACCGCCTCGCCCGCGCCGAGCACCCGTACGCCGCCGAGGTTGAAGGAGGCCGCGATGGACTCCGCCATCCCCGCGAGCGACTCCTCCGGGGTCCCCGCGCTCCCCAGATGCCGCCCCACCCGGCTGAGCGCGGGCGCCGCCGCCTCCCCGTACACGAGCCGGTCCACACGCCGTTGCAGCCAGCCGCGGACCGGCTGGACCCCGGCCGCGGTGGCGGCGGCGGCCAGCACCCGCGTCACGGCGCCGTCGCCCGGCAGCAGGAGCCCCAGGACCGCGACCGTGGCGAGGTAGCCCGCCACCAGCATGCCCGTCAGGAGCGTCCAGGTCAGGGTGCGGCTGACCGCCAGGTCGATGCCGAACATGCGCCGCCGCAGCACCGTGACGAGGATCGCGGCCGGGAAGAACGCCTGCGAGGCCAGGTGGGCGAGGGTCGTGAAGAGGCCCACGGCCGGGGCGGGTTCGCCGTCCGTCCACATGAGCAGCGGCACGAACGTCGAGGAGATCAGCGCGACGCCGATGGCCAGCCAGCCGAGGCCGCGGGCCGCCGGGTCCCGGTACCGGTGCACGGCCGCGTGCCCCGCGGCGGCGAGGCCGAGCGCCACGACGGCCAGCTGGATCCACCAGGAGACGGGCTCCGCGAGCCGCGCCCACGCCTCGTCGCGGACCGCGAACGGCGAGAACGGCTCGTCCGCCCCGGGCCACGGCCACGGATCGGCGAGCCGCACGACGAGCGTGGCGCCGATGGCCGCCGCGCCGACCCCGATCGCGGCGCGGGCCGACCGGCGCGGCCTCTCCTCGGCCAACAGGTACGGCACGACCAGCATCAGCGCCAGCGTCCCCGGCACCCAGGCCGTGCCCTGCAGGATGATCCAGCGCGGCGGCAGGCCGTCCGGCGACGCCCGGTACACCACGCCCAGTTGCGCGACGACGGCGGAGGCGCCCGTGCCCGCCGCCGTCAGGGCGACGAGCCAGCCCACCGGGTGCAGCCGGCGGCCGAGGACCACGGCCGCGACCAGCCCGTACACCAGCGCGTCGGTGGTGTCGACGAGGAAGAACCCCTGGTCGCTGCTCCAGGGCGCGCCCGCCCTGACGGCGAGCACGATCCCCGTGACCGCCAGCCCCCAGGTCGCCACGAGCACGCCGACGGCCACCCCCCGGTGGCCCCCGTCCCGCTCCCGCCGGCGCCCCGCCACCCCGAGATCCCCCAAGTCCCCCATGGGGCAAGGGTCCCAGGGCGGCGGGCCCTTGTCACAGGGTCAGGCCGGGACGCGCCGTCCCCAGGCGAACGCGGCACCGAGGACCAGCAGATACGGGACGCCGACCATCAGCGCCATGTACTGGAACGGGGTCACCTGCGTCACGGCGAGCAGCAGCCCGAAGACCACGCTCACCACCCCGATCCACCGCCCGACGGCCCCCTGCCGGAACGCGGCCACGACCAGGGCGGCGGCGGTGAGCAGCAGCCCGGACCACAGCCAGCCGTAGGTGCCGAGCTGGCCGAGCGAGGCCATGACGGTGTCCGGATCGCTCTCGGCCCGCTTCCGCAGCAGGTGGAACGCCTCGGTCCCCATCCCGCACCCGGCCAGGCTCATCGCCCCGGTGAGCAGCATCCCGAGGAACGCGGTCATCGGCACCAGGCTCCCCGCCGGGCACTGCCGCTCCAGCCGCCGCTTGAGCCCGGCCCCGAAGACCACGGCCCCGAACGCGGCCAGCGTGAACGCGAGCTGCGTGACGAACACCCACCACATGCCCGTGTCGTCGAACCGGGCCACCATCGCCGCGTTGTCGGCGAGATCCGCCTCCTCGAAGGGCCACAACGGCCCCGAGGCGACGATCACCCCGATCCCCGCGAGCCCGGTCACGACCCCGCCCCACGCCCAGGCGCGCCCGTCCTCACCCGTACCGGCCATGTCATCCCCCTACGACCCCGGGCGGGAGCCCTTCCCCCGCCCCCACCAGGGTCACCGGCCCGCCGTCCCGGGCGCACGGGCCCGGCGTCCCGAGCGGCCGGGATTTCGCGGGGACGGGGACGCCGGTACGGGACTGGGCCGCCGGTACGGGACCGGGGCGCCGGTACGAGACCGGGTCGTCAGTAGCGCAGGGCGGCGGCGATGTGCCGCTGGTCGGCGAGGGTGCCGCCGGGGACGAACTGGACCTCCGCGCCGGTCTCCAGCGCGTGCTCCACGATCTCGTCGACCATGTCGTCCCGCGCCCCGGCGTCGCCGGCGGAGGCGGGTTCGAGGTGGTCGGCCTCCTCCCGTACGACGGTGCGGTAGTCGTCCTCGACGGCGAGGAGGCGTACGCGGCCCTGCTTGACGGCCTGCCACACCTCGTCGATCCCGCCCGCGAACTGCTTCTGGCCCCGGGCGGCGTCGAGTTCGGCGACGACGGTGGAGACGGTCGCGGCCCGGCGGGCGGTCAGCCCCGGGGTGACGGCCTCGTGGACGGCGGCGGCGGGACCGGCGGCGAGACCGCCGTGCTGGATCGTCACGGCGCCGGCGGCCAGCGGGCCGAGCTCCTCCAGGAGGGCCAGGGCGGCGGCGGAGCCGATGACATAGAGGGGCCGGGGCTCGGAGGCCAGTACGGTGCGCAGCCGCTGGTGGGCGTCGCGCAGGAACTGCCGGGTGGCCTCGTCCTGGAAGGTGCTGGGGAGGTCGCCGACGCGTTCCTTGCGTTCGGGGTCGGGGTCCTCCAGGCTCCGCTCCAGCGGGAAGCCGTCCTCGGTGGCCTCGGTGGCGCGCTCGGTCTCGCCGCTCCACAGGGAGACCCGGTCGGCGGCCACGGCCAGCGCCCAGTACGGCTGCTCGGCGGCGCGGGCCGCGACGAGGTTGCGGGTGAGGAAGGTGTCCGACACCACGACGCGCTCCGGAAGCGTACGGGCCACCTTCCAGATGTGGTGCTCGCCGGGCGCCGCGTAGATCACCAGACCGTCCTGGGCGTGGACGAGGTCCACCTCCGTGAGGGCCTGCTTCAGCTGATCGAGCACGTCCAGGCGCCGTTCCCGGGTCACGTCCGGGTTGCTCTGCAGGGCCTTCTCGGCCTCGGCGACGAGATTGCGCAGCCGTACCGGGTCCTGGGTGTTGTCCGGCTCGCGACGGTGCGTCGGCATGACCAGGGAGACGGCCGGGTACGGGCGGGGCTGGCGCAGCCGGCCGAGTGCTTCATTGCTGAGCAAGGGGTCCATGTCGGGGGCCTGCCTTCTGGTTCGGGCGGACGAGTGGACCGGCGCACGGCGCGCCCTTCACAGGCCCACAGAGCGTCATCTTGTCCCGAGATGTCCTGCCCGGCGAGTCGGCGTGGGCGGCTGGGGGTGCCGTTCGGGTCCGGTCACCCGAACGGCGGCTTCCGGCCGGAACCCGCCCCGCCCCCGCTGCCCGGCCTTCCCCTGTACGTCTCCCTGTACGTCCCCCTGTACGCGGGGTCCGGCGCGGGTCGCGCTGTGGGTGCCGGGCGGGGCGGGCGCGGATAGCGTCGGCGGAGGGGCCGGGGAGCACCGCTCCCCACCGAAGCGAGGAAGGCGGTCGAAGTGTCCAGGAATCGCCGGTTGATCCTGAGCCCGCCGTCCCGCGTCTGGGGCCTGCTGGCCGACGGGCACCGCTACGGGGAGTGGGTCTCGGGTACGCAGCGGATCATCGCCGCCGACCCGCACTGGCCCGAGGTGGGCGCCCGGCTCCAGGTCCGGGTGGGCCTCGGTCCGCTCACCCTCGACGACACCTGCGTCGTCCGAATCTGCGAGCCCGAGCGCCGTCTTGAACTGGAGGCGAAGGCGGATCCCTTCGGGGCGGCCCGCATCGCCATGAACCTGATCCCGTGGGGCGAGAACACCCTCTTCCTGCTCGAATGGCATCCCCTGCGGGGGCCCGGCACCCGGATGCACGGACTCCCCGTCGACTATGTCGTCTCCATCCGCAACGGCATGATGCTGACGAAACTCGCGCGGATCGCCGTCCGCGAGCAGCGGGACCGCGCCGCTTCGCGGGCGTGAGCCCCGTCGGACGGCGGCGTCACCGGCCGGGCGCCCGCCCCATCCACCAGTTGCCCGGGGCGTCGGGGTCGGCGCTGGACCAGTACGCGACGACGGCGGACTCGAACTCGGCGGGCGACAGGGTGCCGTCGCCGTCGAGGTCCAGATGACGGAACGCCTCGTCGAGGTCGGCCTGGCCGATCGCCGGGAAGTGGCTGCGCTGGAACGCGTCGAACTCGTCCCTGCTGACCCGGCCGTCGCCGTCGACGTCGGCGATGGCGAAGAACGCCCGCGCCAGCGCGCCGACGGTGGCGGCGGCGGCCTCGGGGTCGGCGGCCAGCGTGAGGGTGCTGGCGACGAACTCCGCCTTCGTCATGCGGCCGTCGGGGCCACCGACGTGCGGAGCGTGCAGATCGCGCCAGACGGCGACGTACGCGTCGACCATCCGGGTGTGCTCGGCCGAGCCGCGCGCGTACCCGAGCTGGTCGGCGGCGCGGTCGCCCATGGTGACGTGATCGGCCTCGGTCAGGGCCCCGTCGCCGTCGGTGTCCAACAGGTCGAAGCCGTGGCTGATCTTCTCGCGCAGGATGTCCATGCCGTGAACGTAGCGCAGGAGTCACGGTCCGTGAGGTGTGTTCGGGCGGGTCGCCCGAGACGGGGATTGACCTGCCGTCAGGAGCGGCGGCGGCGCCCGGGTTAGGCTGCCCTGCCCACCCGGCCCCTCGTGCGTGCGGGCCGGAGGGACACGTCGTACCGCAGACGGGACGGCTTGTGTCCGACTCGTCCTACCGAGGAGTGTCTTGCCCAGACTTCGTCGCGGCCTCGCGGCCGCCGTCGCCCTGACGTCACTGATCGTGCTGCCGCCCGGCGCGTCGGCCGTGGCGGAGGAGCCCGGCGGCACCGCGCAGCACATGCCGCTGGGTCCCGCCGATCTCGAAACGGTGGCGGAACCCGTACAGACCCTGGCGCCCGGGATCACGTACCAGAAGTTCAGCCAGGGCCGGGCGTCCGACCTGTGGTCGGTCGAGGTGGAGATCGACGTCCCCGGCGGCACGAGCTGGCGGGTCGGCAACAGGACGTACGCGGACGCCATGGTGACGGCTCTGGCCGACAAGGGGTTCGCGGGGCGCGTCGACTCCCGGCAGGTGCCCGTCCTGACGGGCGGCGGCGGCTTCCTCTCCGAGAACATGGTGCGCGTCGGGCGCTTCGGCCCCGACGACCAGACCGCCGCGAGCCGGTTGAAGGGCTGGCTGGATTCCTCCGGCTACTCCAGCCGCGTCGTCTACACGGCCCAGGACGGGGCCGCCACCACGGGGCCGTGGCGGGTCCAGGTCGTCACGGTGGATCCCACGGCGGCCGTCGCCTTCAAGGCCGTCCACGGACAGGACGTCAGCACGACGCAGACGGTCCGCGACATGGCGAAGTCGGCCGGCGCCCTGGTCGCGGTCAACGGGTCCGAGTTCGACATCCACGCGCCGAGCTACGACGGCGACCCCGAGGGGCTGTACGTCCAGGGCAACAACCTCCTCAGCGAGGCCAACAACGGCCGCACCGCCCTGCTCCTGGAGGGCGCGGGCGCCCGGGTCCGCGTCGACGAGATCACTTCCAAGACCCAGGTGACCGCGCCCGACGGCCAGGTGCGGCAGATCGACGGCATCAACCGCGTGCCCGGCCGGATCCGCGGCTGCGGCGGGATCGGCGCGGACCACCGGTTCGACGGCAAGGGCGCCGACCCCGAGACCAGGCCGTGGCGCGGGATCCTGTGCGTCGACCCCGACGAAGTCGTCGTCTTCCGGCCCGAGTGGGGGACGGCGACCCCGCGACCGGAGGCCGCCGACAGCGTCGACGTCGTCATGGACGGCAACTGGACCGTCAAGGAGATCCGTCCGGCCGGGGGCCCGGTCCCGGCGGGCAGCAGGATCATGCAGGGCATCGGTACCGGGGCGGAGTGGCTGCGCGCGCACGCCGTCGTCGGGCAGGCCTTCAAGCCCGGCACCACCATCACCGACGCCCAGGGCAAGCCCGTGACCAGCCCGACCCTGTCCGCCGTCGCGGGCGGCGGCCCCGCCCTGGTCCGCAACGGCGAGATCATGCTCAACACCGTGGCCAACGGCATGTACGACGCCGTATGGGGGACGCCGACCACCGCCGTCGTCGAGCGCCACCCCCGCACGCTCGCCGGGGTCACCGCCACGGGCGCGCTCCTCCTGGTCACCATCGACGGGCGCGACCCCCGCACCAGCGTCGGCGTCACGATGCGGGAGGCCGCCGAGGTCATGAAGTGGCTCGGCGCCAAGGACGCGCTGAGCCTGGGCGCCGGCGGCGACACCACCCTCGTCGCCGGCGACACCCTCTACAACCGCCCCATGGACAGCTGGACCGCGGCCGGCCCCACCGAACGCAAGGTGGGCAACGCCGTCGTCGTCGTGAACAAGTAGCCCTTCACGGACCGGGTACGGGGCTCCCGCTCAGAGGTGGGCGTCCAGGAACTCCCGTACCTCGGCGGTGGTCATCGGCCCCGTGCCGTGCGCCACCGCCTCGCCCGCCTTCAGGAGGACGTACGACGGGGCTCCGGTCACCCCGTACCGCCGGGTCGCGGCCGGACAGCGCGTGATGTCCGTACGGACGGCCGTCAGGCGGCCCGTGTACGCGTCGGCGATGCCGCCGATGACGAGGTCCATCGCCCGGCAGGGTTCGATGGCCTTGGGCCACGTCCCCGTGAAGTAGGCGAGGACCGGGACGTCGCTCATCCCGAGGATGAAATCGAACTCCGCGTCCTCGCGGGGTTGGTGAATCCGCTTCGCCATGGAAGCTCCTGACCTCGCGTTCCGTCATTCCGTCCCCATCATCTCCCGCCGCGCGGAACGGGCGGGGCCCCCGTCTCCCGGGGCCCCGCCCTCAGGGGTCGGTCAGGGTGCCGTCAGAAGCGGTCCTGCCCGATCGGGAGGCGCTGCGGGAGCTCCGTGGAGCGCTGCGCCTGCCCGGCCGGGGTCCGGCAGGTGAGGTCGGTGGCCGGCAGACGGCCGGTGACCAGATAGGCGGTGGCGGTCGCGTCGGCGCAGGACCCGAGGCCGAAGACGCCGTGGCCCTGACCGCCCAGGACGGTGACCATCCGGGCACCCTTCATCGCCCGGCGCAGCCCCTGCCCGCTGACCAGGGGCGTCTGCGAGTCCCACTCGTTCTGGAGGACGAGGGCGGCGACGGAGTTGCCCACCTCGGTGGCGGGCTCGGCCCCGCGCCCCCAGAACGCGCACGGCTTGATGTTCGACGCGAAGTCCCCGTACAGCGGATACCTGGCCCTGTCGCGGATCGCGTCGCGCCGGTACCGCTCCGGGTCACGCGGCCACGCGCGGGTGTCGGCGCACACCACGGACCAGAAGGCCGCGTCCATGTTGTCCACGGGGACGGCGGGGGCGGCGGGGACGGCGGGGGCGGCGGGGGCGGCGGCCGGACCGGCCGGTGCGGCCGGGGTCTCGGCGGCGCGGGCGAAGGACGGAGGCGCGGGGGCGAACGGCGTGGCGCGCGCGGCGGGCGCCGGAGTCCGGCCCTCGGCGGCGTCCTTGAGCCGGACCACCGACTCGGCGGCGTACGCCACGTCGAAGAAGACGGCCCGCGCCCTGAGCCGGATCCCGTCGCCCGTCAGGGAGACGCCGTCCAGCTCGATCGGCTCACGGTCCGCCCGGGCGACCAGCGCCCAGAACGTCGCCCCGACCTCGGCCGGGGTGGCGCCCAGCTTGTACGTCGCGTTCCGCTCGGCGGTCCATGTCGCCCACCGCGCGAACGCCGGCTCCGCGCCCTCGGCCCACACCTGGATCATGCCGCGCCAGACACGCGCCGGGTCGACCGCGCTGTCGAGCACGAACCGGTCGGCGCGCCGGGGGAACATCTGCGTGTAGACGGCTCCCAGATAGGTGCCGTAGGAGTAGCCGAGGTACGAGATCTTCTTCTCGCCCAGCACGGCACGGACCACGTCCATGTCCCGGGCCGTGTTGCGGGTGGTGAGGTGGGGGAGGACGGCTCCGTTCCGCGCCCGGCACTTCTCCGCGACGGTCCGCGCCCACTGGACGTCCTTCTCGAACGCCGCCGCGTTGTACGGGCGTTGCCACGCCGTCTCTTCGTCGTTGAGGCCGCAGCTCACCGGGGCGCTCCGGCCGACGCCCCGGGGGTCGAAGCCGATCAGGTCGTACCGCTTCTTGACGTCGTCCGACAGCATCGGCGCCATCCAGACCGGCATGTCGAGGCCCGGCCCGCCGGGCCCGCCGGGGTTCAGCAGCAGCACACCGCGCCGCTCGCGGGCGCTGGTCGCCTTCATCCGGGAGACGGCGAGATCGAGGGTGCGCCCGTTCGGGCGGGCGTAGTCCAGGGGCACCTTGATCGTCGCGCACTCGTACGCGGCCGGTGCGGCGGCGTCGCAGCGACTCCAGCGCGGCTTCTGCTGTCCGTAGCGGGCCAGAGGGTCGGCCGATTGGGTGGCGGCGGTCGTGCCGGGCCGGGGCGCCGGTCCGGTCGCCGAGGCCACGGCGGGGGTGAGAACGGGAAGGAGCGTCGCGATGGCGCCTAAGGCCACGCCGGACGCTATTCGTCGGCTTCGCACGGTGATGGGGGTCCTCGCGTGAGGTGGACGTTCGGTCCCAAGAACCCTTTCTCACACGCGACTTGCCCGAATCCCCCCGAAGGAGGGCATCGCCTCCCCCCGAAGGAGGACCCGACCCCGACGGACGCCCCCTCACCCCGTCGGCACCGGGATGGATCCACCGGGTCGCGACCCTCCGTATATCGGGACAAGATGATGCCGTGTGGGCCCTGGCCACGACGGTCGCCGTCGTGCCGCCGACCCCCCAGCCGACCGGAGGAGACTGTCCATGTCCGAGCTGATCGTGATCGGATACGAGGGCAAGGCGGTCGCCGACAAGGCGTTCGCGGCCGTCCAGAAGCTGCGCGACGACAAGGTCCTGGAGTTCAACGGACTGGCCGTCGTGTCGGTGGACGAGAACGGCGAGACCCATGTCGACACTCCCGCCAGGAGTGAGGAGGTGGCCCTCTCGGCCACGGCCGGCGCCCTCTGGGGCCTGGTCTTCGGCATGGTGATCCTGACCCCGGCCATGGGCGTGGTGGGAGCCGCCCTCGGCGGCCTCATCGGCAAGCTGAACCAGATGGGCGTCGACAACAAGTTCCGCGGCAAGGTGCAGGAACTGCTCCGGCCCGGCCATGCCGCCGTCATCGTCATGGCGTCCGAGATCGCGGAGGACACCTTCGCCGAGGCCATGGCGCCCTTCGGCGGAACGGTGCTCAAGACCACGCTCTCGGAGGAGAGCGAGCGCGAGCTCGCCGAACAGCTCGCGGGACCGTCGTCGGACGCCTGAGGGGCGGTGCTCGGCGCGGTTGCGGGGGCGGCATCACATCGGGATGCCGCCCCCGCGACCGCGCAGA
Organism: Streptomyces sp. NPDC094032; assembly: GCF_040303965.1. Taxonomy (NCBI): domain Bacteria; kingdom Bacillati; phylum Actinomycetota; class Actinomycetes; order Kitasatosporales; family Streptomycetaceae; genus Streptomyces; species Streptomyces sp. NPDC094032. The sequence continues at coordinate 121,014 of NZ_JBEOUE010000018.1, forward strand.
CGTCGGCGACCGGACGTCAGAAGTCGACGGCGTCGCGGATCAGCGGGCAGGTCATGCAGTGGCCGCCGCCCCGGCCCCGGCCGAGCTCCGCGCCGACGATGGTGACGACCTCGACACCCGCCTTGCGCAGCAGCGTGTTGGTCTGGGTGTTGCGGTCGTACGTGAAGACGACGCCCGGCTCCAGGGCGACGGCGTTGTTCCCGCTGTCCCACTGCTGCCGCTCGGACGCGTAGACGTCGCCGCCCGTCTCGATCACCCGCAGCCGCGGCAGGCCGAGGGCCTCGGCGACGACGTCGACGAAGCGGGCGTCGCCCTCGTCGGTGATCTCGACGCCGGGCGCCGTGTCGCCGGGACGCAACGAGAAGGTGTGGACCGCGTCCATGATCGTCGGGTACAGGGTGACGATGTCGCGGTCCGCGAACGTGAAGACGGTGTCCAGGTGCATGGCCGAGCGGAGCTTCGGCATGCCCGCGACGATCACCCGCTCGGCGGCCCCGTTCTCGAAGAGCGCGCGGGCGACCTGGGTGATGGCCTGGCGGGAGGTGCGCTCGCTCATCCCCATGAGGACGACGCCGTTGCCTACGGGCATGATGTCGCCGCCCTCGAACGTGGCCTGGCCCCAGTCCCGCTCCGGGTCGCCCCACCAGACGGTCGAGCCCCAGTAGTCCGGGTGGAAGGTGTAGACCGCCTTCATCAGGAGGGTCTCGCCGTGCCGGGCCGGCCAGTACAGCGGGTTGAGCGTGAGCCCTCCGTACAGCCAGCAGGTGGTGTCCCGGGTGTAGAGGGTGTTGGGCAGCGGCGGCATCAGGTACTCCCGGGCGCCGACGCCCTCGCGGGCGAGGGTCACGTACCCGGACCGGAAGTCCTCCGGCAGGTCCGTGGTGGACAGACCGCCGATGAGGAACTCGGCGAGCTGCCGGGGCGCGAGGGAGTCGAGATAGGCGCGGGTGTCGTCGACGAGCCCCAGACCCACCTCGTTGGGGACGATCTTCCGGTCCAGGAGCCAGGCGCGGGCCTCGGGGAGGGCCATGGTCTCGGTGAGGAGGTTGTGCAGCTCGACGACCTCGACACCCCGCTGGGTGAGCTTGTCGACGAAGTCGGCGTGGTCCCGCTGGGCGTTCTCCACCCACATCACGTCGTCGAAGAGGAGGTCGTCGGAGTTGGTCGGGGTGAGCCGCCGGTGGGCGAGCCCGGGGGAGCAGACGAGCACCTTGCGGAGCCGTCCGACCTCGGAGTGGACACCGAGCGGGGGCTTGGCGCTACCGGTCTCGGGGGTGGTCATGGGCGGCCTTTCCGGTGGTGGGGCGGGGCGGCGGGGACGAGGGGCGGGGCGGCGCGGCGGAGGCGGGGCCCCACGCGTCACAGCTCGATCCAGTCGGCGGCGAGGGCGACGACGCCGACGACCGCCCCGGCCACGGAGACGGCGCAGATGACGGCCTCCCTGGGGGAGAAGAGACGCCGGTTCTGCTCGCGGCGGGCCTTGACGAACAGGAAGGTGGCGGGGGCGTAGATGATGAAGGAGACCAGGACGAACTTGAGCCCGGCCGCGTAGAGGAGGAAGGCCGTGTAGACGGTGGCGACGACCGCGACCACGAGCTCCGGCCGGGTGGTCCGCCCCGTCACCCGCTCCTTCTCCGGTCTCAGCGCGATCTTCACGGCGAACGCGGCGGCCAGCAGGAAGGGGATGAGGCTCAGCGCGCTGGTCAGGTCGAGGGCGAAGTTGAACGCGTCGTCGGAGAAGGCCGTGACGACGAGGACGATCTGACTGAGGGCCGTGCTCAGGAGCAGCGCGGGGACGGGGACGTCGTCGCCGCTCGACCGGCCCAGGAAGCGCGGCATGTCCTCGTCCTTGGCGGCGACGAAGAGCACCTCGGCGGCCATCAGGGTCCAGGCCAGATAGGCGCCGAGGACGGAGACGATCAGGCCGACGCTGACGAACACCTTGCCCCAGGTGCCGACCGCCGCCTCCAGGACACCGGCCATGGAGGGCTGGCGGAGCTCGGCGATCTCGCTCATCGGCAGGATGCCGTAGGACACGATGGTGACCGACGCGAAGATCGCGAAGACGCTCAGGAAGCCCAGGACGGTGGCCCGCCCGACGTCCTCGCGGCGCTTGGCGTGGCGGGAGTAGACACTGGCGCCCTCTACTCCGAGGAAGACGAAGACGGTCGCGAGCATCGTGCCGCGGACCTGGTTGAACAGGGAGCCCGCGTAGTCCGCGCCGGCGAAGTTGTCGGCGAAGACGGAGGGTTTGAAGAAGACGAGCGCCAGAATGATGAAGACGATGATCGGCACCAGCTTGGCGACGGTCACGATCCTGTTGATCGCCGTCGCCTCCTTCACCCCGCGCCGGATGAGGAAGAAGAAGGCCCACAGGCCGACGGAGGACAGGACGATCGCCAGCGCCGTGTCCCCGTCGCCGAGGGCGGGCGCGATGGCGCCGACCGTGGACATGATCAGCACCCAGTAGGTCACGTTGCCCACGCAGGCGCTCGCCCAGTAGCCGAAGGCGGAGAAGAAGCCGAGGTACTCGCCGAAGCCGGCCTTGGCGTACGCGTAGACACCGGCGTCCAGGTCGGGGCGCCGTACCGCCAGGTTCTGGAAGACGAAGGCGAGCATCAGCATGCCGACACCCGCCACCGCCCAGGCGATCAGCGCGCCCGCGACCCCGGTCTCCTGGGCGAACCGCCGGGGGAGGGAGAAGACGCCGGCCCCCACCATGGAGCCGACGACCATCGCCGTGAGCGTCGGCAGCGTGAGCTTGGCTGTCGGCGGGGACCCGTCCGGGGCTGTGCCGGCATGCTGGTCGGCAGGGGACATCGCGTACCTCGTAGCGCCGCGGGGCTGGAGAAGACCGGTCCGATGATGGACAGAAATCTATTCCCCAATACCCCTTTTGTCCCTTCTGTTGGCCCGAATGCGCCCCTGCGTGCGCCGCCGCCGATACGGGGTGCGGCGGCGCGCTGGAATTGCAGGGACGTGCCGGTCGGGCGAGGCTGGGGATCCGGAGCCTGAAGTGGAGCGGCGAGCCATGGGCAAACTGGTCGTGGTCGGTGTGGACGGTTCGACGATGAGCCTCACCGCGGTGGAGGCCGCCGCGGCGGCGGCGGTACGGCGCGGCGCCGAGCTGCGCGTGGTGCACGCCGAGGTCCCGGTCAAGCCCAGGCACTCGGTGCCGGACCCGGCCGCGAGGACCCTGCTCCAGGAGGCCGTCGCGTGTGCCCGTGAGGTGGAACCAGGGCTGGTCGTGACCGGGGCCGTGGTGCCCGGCGACGTGGTGCACGTGCTGGAGGCCGAGTCGCGGGCGGCGGACCTGATCGTCGTCGCCTCCCGTGGCATGGGGGGCATCGTGGGCCTGCTCCTGGGATCCACCCCGGTGTCCCTGGCCGCCAGGAGCCACTGCCCGGTGATGACGGTCCGCGAACCGCACCGGGAGTCGGCCGGCACGGGACCCGTGGTCCTGGGCGTCGACGGCTCCCCGGACAGCGACAAGGCCGTCGACGTGGCCTTCGAGGAAGCCGCGCGGCGCCGATCCGGCCTCGTGGTGGTCCACGCGTGGCAGCCGGACAAGGACCCGCCCGGCACGCCCCCGGAAGCGGCGGAACAACTCCTGGCCCAGGCGACCGCGGGCCGCGCCGACACCTACCCGGACGTCACCGTCCGCCGCGAGCTGACGGACGCCCCGCCCCGCGAGGCCCTGCTGGAGGCGAGCAAGGGCGCCCAACTCCTCGTGGTCGGCGCCCGGGGCCGCAGCGGCCTGGCCGGCCTGCTCCTGGGCTCGGTGAGCCAGGCCGTGATGACCCACGCCCACTGCCCCGTCATCACCGTCCGGGGAACGGCGTGAAGACTCGGCGCAAGTCCCCGTCCACCCGCCCCGCCGATGGGTAGTCTCGCGCCATGACCGCGACCTTCGCCGCAGCCGTCCGCGCCCGACTCCTCGCCCCCACGATCTGGTACGTCGGCACGGTGTCCGCCGACGGCGCGCCGCAGGTCAGCCCGATGTGGGTGGACCTGGAGGGCGAGGACGAGCTGACCTTCAACACCTCGGTGGGCCGCGTGAAGGAGGAGAACCTCCGCAACGACCCCCGCGTCTACCTCTCGCACGCGGACACGGCCAACCCCTTCGACCGGGTACAGATCAGCGGCGTGGTCGCCCGCTTCATCGAGGGCGAGGAAGCACACGCCCGCATGGACCGGATGACCCACAAGTACCTGGGCCACGACCGCTACCCATGGCTCATGCCGGGCGAACAGCGAGTCGCCGTGATCGTCCGCCCGCTCAAGATCCGCCACATCGTCGGCGTGGAACGCTTCCGCCCTGGAGGACCCGTTCCCGCTGCTTGAACCGGGCGGGAGGCCCTACTTGACGACCGCGACGCCCACGGCCACCACCGCGCTGATCACGGTGAGAGCCGTCGCGAACGCCTTCCCCGACCTGGCGACGCACTCGGGCAAGGGGCTGCCACCCCAACGAGCCACCGCGAACGCGGCCCCGGCCACCAGACACGAGAAGACCACCGCCAGGCCGACCATCAGCAGCAGCATCGCAGTGTGCGTCATGTTCACGCGTTCCCTCCAAGATCGCTTCCACCGGCGCAACGCCCCTCGCGCCGCGCGTGATTCGACGATCCACCACCCGAGCGCGCCGATGAACCGATTGGATGTTGTCGGCACGACAACGGGGGTTGTTCGACGAACAACCCCCTCCAAGGGAGGTGGCGTGGGAACGAAGCGGCCAGGCAGACCCTGGGCAGAGGCCCGGGGAGCGAGCAAGGAGATCAACGATCTCGTCCAGGTGTTGCAGGACTGGCTCTCCACATCCGGAACGTCCGCCGCCCGGCTGCATCAGCTCCTGACTCCCGAGCACTTCGCCGGCGGCACCGTGCCCTCCCTGTGGCGCCTTCGGGAACAGCTCAAGGGAGTCGGACTCACCTGGGAACTCGCCGAGGCCGTCGCCGACCTCTGCTTCCCCGGCGAGACGGGACAGCAGACGGCTGAACGTCTCCACCGGATCAAGCCCCTGTGGACCGCCGCGAGCACCGCACCGACCGCTCCGGACCCCACGTACGACCTCGTGGGCGCCCAGCAACGCACCATCGCCGCGCTGGAGGAACTCAACCTCGTGCGCCAGGCCCTGGAAGTGAGCGAGCAGGCCCGCCAGCAGGCACTCCAGGTGGCCACCGTGCTGTTCGCCTTTCTCGGACAGGCCCAGGCGCAGGTGACTCAGCTCACCCGCCGACTGGACGAGGTCCGCGCCTCCTCGGCGTCGGTGCCGGCCGAAGTACGGGCCGCGGAGGGCCGTCTGGACCGCGCCCAGCGGCAGACGACCGATCTCCGTTCCCAACTCGCGCGCGCGGAGGAGGAACGCGACAGGTTCCAGGCGGTCGCCGATCAGGCGGCCCGTCAGGTCAGCGCCCTCGAAGAGGAACTGCGCGGTCTGCGCGGCGACTCCGGGACGGCCCACCCGCCGCGAGGGCAGGCGGGCATCCAACTGCCGGGCACCGGCGGAAGCGCGGCGGACGACGCCGCGCTCGACGAGGTCGACGCCGTGCTGAGGAAGGCCCGCGACGTGCTCGACCGCGAACACGACGCGGTGCAGGAAGCGGCCGCCGAGGTGGGGCTCTGGAGCCCCCTCGCAGAGGAGACGCCCTTCGGCGGCACGGTGATCCCCGGGCAGGCGGTGCACCGCGAGCCCGACACCGTATCCGAGAACGAGGAGTTGTTTGAAACAACCCCGGACAACCCCACAGCCAGCGCCGATGAGCGAAGTCGGGCCTTGGCTCATCGGCAGGCGGGCGACCGCATGCGCTTCGTGGGAGCCGCGACCCGGCGGATCGCGCGCGGTCTCGACCTTGACGAGATCGTCCTCGGCCTGTGCCGGGCGACCGTGCCGACGTTCTCCGACGCGATCCTGGTCTATCTGCGCGACCCGCTGCCGGTGGGCGACGAGCGGCCCGTCAGGCCGTTCGTGCTGCGGCTGCGCCGCAGTGACCGGCTGCCGGTGACGGACGGGGAGGGCGAGGAGCTGCTCCTCGTGCCCGACTTTGAATCGGTGCCGATGGCGGAGCCGTGTGAGGTGCGCGCGGGCAGCGCGCTGTTCGAGGTGCTGCGCGGGGTGCGGCCGGTGCTTGGGGACTCCGCGGCCGCCCGCGCCGCGCTGACGGAGCTGCTCGGCCCCGACCAGCCGGTGCCCGGCGGGCAGCGGGCCATCCTCGCGCCGCTGCGCGGCCGTCGCCTGGTGATCGGCGCGGCCGTGTTCCTGCGCAGCCCCGAGCGGGGCGCCTTCGAGCCCAACGATCTCCTCGTCGCCGCGCAGCTTGCCACTCATACCGCTCTGTCCGTGGACAAGGCCCTTCTCGACGGGCAAGGGGCCTACATCGCGGACGAGCTCCAGCGCATCATGCTGCCGGACTCGCTGCCCCAGCTGACCGGCGTACGGCTCGCCTCGCGCTACCTTCCGGCGGCCGAGACGGCCCGGGTGGGCGGCGACTGGTACGACGCGCTCCCGCTGCCCGGCGGCCGGGTGGCGCTGGTCGTGGGCGACGTCATGGGCCACTCCATGACCTCGGCGGCCATCATGGGCCAGCTGCGCACCACCGCCCAGACCCTGGCCGGGCTCGACCTGTCGCCCCCGGAAGTACTGCGGCGCCTCGACGCCCAGGCCCACCGGCTCGGCGAGAACCGCATGGCCACCTGCCTGTACGCGGTGTACGACCCGGTCTCCCAGCGCATCAGGGCTTCGAGCGCGGGGCATCCACCCCCGATCCTTCTCCACCTCGACGGCCGGACCGAGGTGATCACGGTGCCACTGGGTCCTCCCATCGGCGTCAGCGTGTCGGACGTCCCTTACTACACCGCCGTCGAGTTCGACGCGCCCACGGATTCGACGCTGCTGCTGTACACGGACGGCCTGGTGGAGTCCCGGCTGCGGGACATGGGAACCGGGGTCGAGCGGCTGCGCGCGCGGCTCGCGTCGGCGGCCCAGCTCACGGGACCGGATCACGCACCCCCACTCCAGGCGCTCTGCGACGACGTGCTCGACATGCTGGGCCCCGGCGACCGGGACGACGACATCGTGCTGCTCGCTGCCCGCTTCGACGGGATCGCCCCGGCGGATTCGGCGTACTGGTTCCTGGAGAGGGGGGAGGCCGCTCCGGGCCGGGCCCGGCGGCTCGCCCGGCGGGCCCTCGAACGCTGGGGCCTTGAGGAGCTGTCGGACACGGTGGTACTGCTCATCAGCGAGGTCGTGACCAACGCCGTCCGGTACGCGGAACGACCGGTGACGCTGCGCCTGCTCCGTACCGACGTACTGCGCTGCGAGGTCGGTGACGACTCGCCCGTCATGCCACAGCTGCGGTGGATCAGGGAAACGAGCGAGGAGGGGCGCGGGTTGTACGTGGTTGAAGCGCTCTCGAATCGATGGGGAGTGGAACCACTGGCCGGAGGCAAGCAGGTCTGGTTCGAGGTGGAGCTGCCGCATGCCGCCCGCCGCGAGCAGTGACCGCGTACGACCCGCCGTAGGGTCAGCCGGCGCCCCGGCCGTCCTTCGGGACAACCGGGGCGGCCGGGTCCGGCGTCAGGGCGATGCGGGCCGCGACGGGGAGGTGGTCGCTCGGGGTCGCGGGGAGGGTCCATGAGGCGGTGGCGCTTGCTCCTCCGAGGAGGATCTGGTCGATCCGTACGGTGGGGAATCGGGCCGGCCAGGTGAAGCCGAAGCCGTCGCCGGACGAGGACTGGGCCGAGACCAGGCCGCCGGTGAGCGGGCGCAGCCCTCGGTCGTCGGTGGAGCCGTTGAAGTCGCCCATGACGAGGGCGCGGGGGGCGCGTTCGGCCCGTATGACGTCCGCCATGTGCGCGGCGGCCTCGTCGCGCGTGCCCGAGGTGAAACCGGTCGCCCCGACGCGGACGGACGGAAGGTGCACGACGTACACCGCCAGCGGGCCCTCGGGGGTGTCCGCCGTCGCCCGCATGGCCCGGGTCCACGGCATGATCGGCACGGCCCTGGCGTCCCGCAGCGGACGTGTGCTCCACAGGCCGACCGTGCCCTGGTAGAAGTGGTGCGGGTAGGAGGCGGCCAGGGCCAGTTCGTAGGCGGGCGCGGTGTCCGGGGAGAGTTCCTGGAGCGCGACGATGTCCGCCCCCGCGGCGAGCAGGCTCCGCGCGGTGCCCTGCGGGTCGGGGTTGTCCTGGTTGACGTTGTGGCTGACGACGGTGAGGTCCCCGCCGGGGGACGACTTGTCGGTGAGGGTGCCTCCGAAGACCACCGCCCAGGCGACCACGGGCAGGATCAGCGCGGCCATCGCCACCCGTGACCGGCGCAGCAGCGCCAGGGCCGCGAGCACCGGGACCGCGAGGGCCGTCCACGGCAGTAGGGTCTCGGCCAGGCTGCTGAGGCGGCCCGGCAGGTCGGGCAGCCGTTCGTGGCCGACGAGGGTGAGCGCGAGCAGCGCGGCGCAGACCGCGACGCCCACGCCTCGCCACTTCGCCCGTCCCGCCCGCGCCGGGTCCCGCTCCGCCTGCGGGGTGCTCCCCGGATGTGTCGTCGTCATCGTGGCTCAGCCTTCCCGGGTCAGGGCGTCGCGGAGCCCCTCGATCAGGCGGCGGCTGCTGTCGACGGCCGCCCGGAGCCCCTCGCCGGGTGTGGTGTCCGCCCGCTGGTGCAGCACCGCGCCGACGAGCAGACGGGTCGTGCCGCCGACACGGACCTCGCAGGCCCACAGCAGGTTGCCGCCCGCCGGAGTGCTGGAACCGGTCTTGATGCCGACGACCCCCGGCGTGTCCAGCAGGGGATTGGTGTTGGTGATCGTGCCGAGGCCGGGCACGGTCACCGACCGCGTGGCCACGATGGCCCGGAACACGGGGTCCTTCATCGCCTTCCGCGCCAGGGCGAGTTGGTCGTTCGCGGTGCTGGTGGTGGTCGCCTCGATCCCGCTCGCCCCGGTGTACGTGGACTGCTTCATGCCCAGTCGCCCGGCGGCCCGCTGCATCTTCTCCGCGAAGGCCTCCTGACTGCCGGAGTCCCAGCGGGCCAGCAGCCGGGCCACGTTGTTGCCCGAGGGGATCAACAACATCTCCAGCAGCTGGCGTTGGGAGTACTTCCGGCCCGCCTGCAACGGCACCGTGGACTCACCGCCGACGCCCACCTCGTACGCGGCCTGCTGGTCCACCTCGATCAGGGGGCCCGGCTCGCCGGGCCGCAGCGGATGCTCCTCCAGGATGACGTGCGCGGTCATCACCTTCGTCAGGCTCGCGATGGGGACGGGCCGCCGCTCACCCCGCGTGCCGACCGGGCCGGAGCCCTCCAGCGCGACGGCGGTCTGACCGCCCTCCGGCCACGGGGCGTCGACGTCGTCGAGGTCGGAGACGACGACGGGGGACCCGCCGCCGTCCCGAAACGGGACGACGCCGGAGCCGTCCCCGTCCCCCGTCCCGTAGACCGCGACGCCCAGCACCGTCACGAGACACAGGGCCAGGGCGCCACCCGCGACGCGGTTGCGGTGCGAGGGAGTACGGGAAAGGGACATGGGGCCACCTCCGGGGCTGCCGTACGAGATCGGTACGGCAGTCAGGCTGCGGGGGCGGTGTGTCGGGACGGTGGAGGGAAGGGCTTCAGGGGGGCTCGGGCGCCCGTCGGTCGTGTATCGACTGTGTATCGGGGATACGGGGGTACGGGGGTACGGGGATACGGGGAAACGGGGAAACGGGGGTACGGGGACGGGGCTGGAGCCGGGGCCCTGTGACCACTGCGGAGCCCCAGCCCCAGCCCCCGTCCCACCCCCGGCTACGCGATGGGCGCGCCCTTCTCCTCCCCAGGCAGCCGCAGCGTCGCCACCGCGCCCCCGTCCTCCGGATGGTTGGCGAAGTCCAGCTCCGCGCCGATCACCGCCGCCTGGCCGCACGCGATCGTCAGGCCCAGGCCGTGACCGCGCCCCCGCTCCGCGCTGCCCGTCCGGAACCGCTGGGGGCCGTCGGCCAGGAGGTCCGCGGGGAAGCCGGGGCCGTGGTCCCGTACCGTGATCGTCCGGTCGGAGACGGTGATCTCCACGGGGCCCGCGCCGTGCCGGTGGGCGTTGACGACGAGGTTGGCGACGATACGGTCAAGCCGCCGCGGGTCCGTCTCGGCCGTCGCCGCCCCGTCGGCGGACACACGGGCGGTCGTCCCGGTGCGCGCCACCGACTCGCGGACGAGCTCCGCCAGCGCCACCGGCCGGAACCGGGGCTGCTCGGCCCCGGCGTCGAGCCGGGAGATCTCCAGCAGGTCCTCGACCAGGTCGCGCAGCACCCCGACCCGGTCCCTGACCATGTCGGTGGCCTCGCCCTCGGGCAGCAGGCCGGCCGAGGTGACGAGGCCCATCAGCGGGGTGCGCAGTTCGTGCGCGACGTCGGCGGTGAAGCGCTGCTCGGTCGCGATGCGCTGCCGCAGGCTGTCGGCCATGGAGTCGACGACGGCCCCGATCTCCCCGATCTCGTCGACGCCACCGCCGCGCGTCCCGGTGCGGGCGTCCAGGTCGCCGGCCGTGATGCGGCGTGCGGTGCGGGCCACCCGGCGCAGCCGCCGCGCCGGCAGTTCGGTCGCGAGGATCGTGACGGGGACGACGATGCCGAGGGTGAGCAGCGAGTACTTCCACATGTGCCGGTCGAGGGCCTGCCGGGTGAGCAGGTCGGCGGTCATGTCGACCCGGGTCGCGTACAGGCTGCCGCCCTGCGTCCGGGCGGCCCAGAAGACGGGGGCCGGGGCCCGGTCCACGTACAGGGTGCCCCTGCCGTCGCGCTCGACCTGCCGCAGCAGGGCGTCGGGGAGCTCCCCCGGCTCGGCGGTGGTCCCCTCCCGCACGACGTCGGCCAGGGCGGTCTCGGCCTTGCCGGCGCCCTCGTGCATGGACCGCCTCAGGGTCGACTCGTGGACGAGCACGCCGACGGTGAGGGCCATGGTGGTGCAGGCCAGACCCACCAGCAGCACGATCTTCCAGCGCAGCGACCGGAGGTTGAGCAGCGCGCGTACGAAGGACATTCCGGGCTCCCCGTTCAGCGCCGCAGCTTGTAGCCGAAGCCCCGGACCGTCTCGATGCGGTCGGCTCCGATCTTCTTCCGCAGCCGCTGGACGCAGAGATCGACGACCCGGGTGTCGCCGTCCCAGCCGTAGTCCCAGACGTTGCGCAGCAGGCTCTGGCGGTCCAGCACGATCCCCGGGTGGGCGGAGAACTCCAGGAGCAGGCGCAGCTCGGTCGGGGCGAGGGCGAGCCGCTCGCCGTCCCGGCGTACCTCCAGGGCCGCGGGGTCGATGCTGAGGTCGCCGAAGACGAGCAGTCCGGCCGGCTCGGCGGGCGGCGCGTCGGACGTTCCGGGCCCGGTGGGGACGGAGGCGCGGCGCAGCAGGGAGCGGATCCGGGCGACCAGGACGGCGGTGTCGACGGGCTTGACCACGTAGTCGTCGGCGCCGGCCTCCAGCCCGGAGACCACGTCGAGGGCGTCACCGCGCGCGGACATCATGAGGATCGGGGCCGTGCTGGTCTCCCTGATCCGGCGGCAGAGCCCGATGCCGTCCAGGGCCGGCAGCATGACGTCGAGCAGCAGCAGGTCGTGCCGCCCCTCACGGAAGAGTTCGAGTCCGGTCAGCCCGTCGGCCGCGACGGTCATGCGGTAGCCGTATCGTTCCAGCGCCATGGCGACGGACTTACGGATCACCTCGTCGTCCTCGACGAGCAGGATCGCCACGGGCGTGGGCTCGGACTCAGACATGGGAGGGCATCGCATCCATCGGGAACAGGGGGTGTGATCAGCGGGCCTTCCATCATGCCGCACCCCCGACCGTCCGGGCGACGCTCGCCCTGGCGGCTGGACCTGCGACGTGGACGCGCGGCTCGGACGGGCGCGGCGTTCAGGCGAGGAGTTCGGCGAGCCGGGCGATCTCGGCGGGCGGGTCGATCACCGGCTGGATGAGGAGCTCGTCGACGCCGGCCTGTTCCAGGGCGGTGATACGGGTGAGGACGGCGTCGCGGGTGCCGACGAGGGCCAGGGTGTCCATCAGCGAGGGGAGGACCAGGTCCCGGTCCTGCGGTGCGATGCGGCCGAGGTAGCCGGGGTAGAGCTTGGTGTACCGGTCCGGCGCGGTGGAGGTGGTGCCGCGCCGCTCCAGGAGCGAACGCACGGCGGCGCGCTCGTCGGGGCCGAGTCGCTCCGCGACCGCGGGTCTGTCGGCGGCGAAGTCCAGCAGCGACAGGACGAGGTGACCTGTCGCGTCCCGGGCGGCGTCGCCGTGGGCGTCCTCGTTCTCGTGGAGCAGGTGGAGCGCGGTGACCAGGTAGGAGTTCACGGGGAAGTCGGCGTCTCGTCGGCGGGCGGTGTGCAGGTGGTGCCAGGCGGCGGGGTCGAGCAGGCCGAAGGAGATGAGGCCGGTGCCGAGGCGACCGGCGACGGCGGCGGCCCTGGGCCCGAGCGCGGCCACGACGAACTCGATCGGATCGGTGGTGTTCACGTGCGCCCCGGCGTGCAGGAACCGGACGTCACGGACCCGGTCGCCTTCGCGGTACGCGGCCGGGCGCCCGGCACACAGATCCCGCAGGGCCGCGGTGAAACGCTCCAGGTCGGCCACCGTGGTCGGCGGCATGCCGAGGGTGCGCCGGGCGGTGTTCCCGGTGCCGACCCCGCAGATGATCCGACCGGGCGCCAGGGCGTTGAGGCTGGCGAACCCGCTGGCCGCGGCCGGGGCCGAGCGCAGCAGCGGTGAGGTCACGCCGATGCCGAGCTTGATGCGGCGGGTGGCCCTGGCGCACAGCCCCAAGGCGACGAAGGGGTCACCGTGGACCATGGGGGTGTCATAGACCCAGAAGCTGTCGAGCCCCAACTCCTCGGCCCGCACGGCGAGATCCTCCACACCGGGCCGAGCGGCGACCACGACACCTGCACGCATGGAACCTCCCGGCACGAGCACCGACTCGACCGTACCCATGCTGGCAGCTCACGAGGCACGAAGCTCATGGCACGCCACGACACCGATGACGACAGGACATCACGTTCAAGCCGTGACGCGTCCGGCCGACCTGGCGGCCTGCTCGATCTTCGCGCGGTGGGCCGCGCGGGCCTGCTCGTCGATCTGCTTCTCGTGTTCGGCGCGCAGCCCGGTTCGGCCGTCCAGGTTCTCGCGCAGGATGTCGGCCTGCCCGGTGTGCCGGACGGTCTCGCCGAGGACATGGACCATGATGGCGAACAGGTTGGTGCGGGCGTGGGGCTCCGGCCACCACGGCACGTGGCCGGGGGCGTCGAGAGGAAGCCGGCTGATCGTCGCGTCCGCGTGCTCCCAGGTGCGCCGGTAGAAGTCGATGATCTGATCGCGGGTCTCGCCCTCGGCCGCCCACAGATCGCTGCCGTCGGAGTCCTGCCACCGGGGCAGCGGTTCCGGGGAGGGGCGGTCGAAGACCTCGCCGAAGTACCTGGCCTCGACGGTGGCCACGTGCTTGACCAGGCCGAGGAGGTTGGTCCCGGTCGCTGTCAGCGGCCGACGGGCGTCGTACTCGGACAAGCCGTCGAGCTTCCAGAGCAGCGCCTGGCGGTCGCGCCGCAGTCTTCCGTGCAGGTTGTCCTTCGCGAATTCATCGATCATGCGGCATGAGCCTGCCATGGGGTGTTCGTGGTCTCAAGATCGGGTACGGGGTCCTCGACGACCGGCGGAGCCGAGGCCTGCTCGATCACCACGCCGGTGAGGGCGTCCACGTATCCGCTGGTCATGAGGCCGTCCTGCGTCGCCTCGACGAACCAGGCCGGCATCCATGCTCCGTCGAGCCGGACGGCGACGAGCACGGCAGTCACGAAGCCGGAGGCGTTCTCCGCCGCCTGGGGGCCGAGCGAGCTCGGCGGATCCGCCGCCGGCTATCCGGGCCATCATCGTGCACGGCGGCCTTGACGGCCGCTTCCTGCGCGTCGTCGGCCCGCCCGATGGACAGGGTCCGGTCCACGACGTCCAGGTCGACGACGGTTGCCCACGTCAGCCCGACCACGGCGAGCGAGGCCACCGCGGCGCGGGTGTTGCGCCCCCTGCCACTGGTGCAGGAACCGGCTTCGTTTCCGGTGAACGCGGGCATCGCGACGAGCGCCCAGATCTCAGGACGTCAGCCGGTTCAGCTCCTCGCTGATCGTCTCCCGCAGCGCGTCGTGCCGTGGGCCGAGCGTGTGCTCCTCGTCGGTCCATCGCTCGCGCGGGTACAGCCATACCGGTCTGCCCACGAGATCGGCCGGCTCCCAGGCGTACCTCGGCCACACATGTGCGTGCAGGAACGGGTCGGTGTTGCCGAGGATCTCCAGGTTCACCCGTCTGAAGGCGGGGTCGAGTTGCGTGCAGGCGCGTTCGACGGCCTCGCCCAGCTTGTCCATGTCGGACAGGAAGGCCAGCCGCCTGCGCCTGGGAAGGTCCGACAGCCGCTGTACCGACGGGTCGTCCACGAGAAGGACGGAGTATCCCGGGAGGAACTGGACGTCCCCGATCACGGCGAACCCGGCCTCCAGCTCGCGGAGCACCGTGGGGTTGTCACCCCGAAGCGCGCTGCCGATCCGGTCCTTCCGCCAGTCATCACTCATCCTGGTGACCTTACCCAGTACTGCCGCCCCGGTCCCGGGCTCCCCTCCAGGAGCCCGGGACCAGCCCGCTACTTCTTGTTCCTCGGCCGGTCGTCGAGACGGTGGGACTTCTCCCACTTCGCCTTGTCGAGGACGCTCTTGTAGTAGACGTTCGGGGTCTGGCCCGTGGCGGTCCGCAGGCGGGTGTCCTTGCGGAGGGTTTCGCTGTAGCCCTTGAAGGCGGCCATCGACATGTGGAGGCAGTTGTTGGTGGTGACGTTGTAGCCCCGGTTCTTCACCGTGGTGTACCAGGACTGGGCCCGCTTCACGTCCCCGTCACGGGTGTTCACGCACCGGTAGCCGGTGTAGTACCGCGCCTTCCCGTCCTTGACGTTGGTGAAGTGCGCCCGGGCCTTCTTCCACGTGCCGCCCTTGATCCACCCCTTCCGCGGGGAATCGGTGGTGCTGCCGAACGAGCCGAACATCCAGTGGTCCTTCTCCCCGCGGACCTTGAACGCGAAGGCCGCGTGCCCCGCGCCGTAGGCGCCGTCGGGTGCCAGGAACATGCAGACCCGGCCCAAGGGGGCGGCCTCCGCCTCGGTCGGCGCGGTCGCCATGCCCGCGGCGAGGAGAGCGAGTGATCCGACCACGGGGGTCGCCACCCGGGCCATCTGCTGTCCGAACGTCATGCTGAAGTCCTCCTGGTGCGCATGCCGAGCCGGTCCTCGCGGCGTCCGGACGGGGCCCGAGCGGCTCGACTGCCAGGAGCTTTGCGGTGGTCTTGATGACCCGCCACACTTCTGGCTCCGGCAATCAACCGGTCATCAAGCCGGACGCGGGAGGGACCGATTGGTCAGCAAGCAAGGCCGGCAGGAAGCCTCGATCGACCCTGCCGAGGGCCCGCTGGCGGTGTTCGCCATCGGGCTGCGCGACCTACGCAGAGAGTGCGGGGATCCGACCTACCGGACACTGGCGACCTGGTCGGCGAAGGCGAGCCGGGGGCGTGGGAGCGGCAGCGGGAGCGCCTATTCCGACACCACCTTCTCCACCGCCGCCCGGGGGCACACCCGGCCCTCCCTCCCTGTGGCCCTCGCCTACGTACGCGCGTGTCTGACCTACGCCAAGGTCGACGAGGAGCGGATCGCCCGCGAGGTCGCGGAGTGGACCGCGCGCTGGGAGGCCCTGGACGACGGGACGAGCCCCGTGGAGCCGCCCGAGCCGGATCCGACCGCGCCTGAACCGCCCCCGGAGAGCCCGTCCCCGGAGAGCCCGCCCGCCGACGACCCGCCCGCGAAGGACGCGGCGTCCGCGCCGCGCCGGACCCGGGCGCGCCGAGGCGTGCTCGCGGTCCTCGGCGCGGCCGCCGTCCTCGTCGGGGTCGTGTTCGGAGTGCGGTACGTCTCCGCGCCCGGGGCGTCCGCCGCGCGGTCCACAGCCGCCGACGGGCCGGTGCGGACCGCTCCTCCTCCGGCCCTGGGAGTCCCCAACGACGCCGCGCGTATGCCCAGCACCGGAGGGAACAGCCGTTGCGCTCGGGTCCGGTACGCCGGTGGGATCGCCTGGAGCCCGTGCACCCGGGTCGACGCCGCCACGCTCGACTTCGCCGTCTGGCTCTCCAACCCGGGGAGGGAGCCGGTCACGGTTGCGGTCAAGCTGTCCTATGTGCAGGCCGGAGCGGTGCGGGCCTGCCCGGGGGAGTGGGGTGTCGGGGTACGGATCGAGATCGCGCCCGGCACGTCGACCACCCCGGACGCGGCGTGCGCCGTGGACAAGCTGCCCGCCCTCGCCTCCCAGACCAAGGCTTGGGTGGTCCTGCCCGGCGAAGCCTCCTGGGGGTACCGCGAGATGTCCCCGACCGTGCACGTCCAGGCGGACGGCCGCACGGCCCTGTGGGCGGACGAGGCATGAGCCGACACCGCCCGCGCGCAGCGGCCCGCGCCTCGGCTTCCTAGTGGCGCCCGAGCTCCTCCCGCGAAGCGACATCGCCGTCATTGAGGATGAGGAACTCGCGGTCATGGTCGGTGAGGACCTTGAGGAAGCCGGGTTCGGCCTCCATGACGTAACCGCGTATCTGCTGCCCGTCGGTGAGGGCGATCCGCTCCAGCGGCACCCACGGCGTGCTGACCGTGGCCGCGCCGATCAGCAGGGCGCCGACCATCAGGGCGCCGAGATGGCGGCCGGCCCACAGGGCGGCCGTGCGCAGAAAGCCGGTGGACTTCATCCCGTACGCGATGCTGAAGAACAGCGCGCCCACCAGAGCCGCGGCGACCGGCAGCCACCACGCCTTGAAGCTCCATACGTACGCGGCCACGGCGGCCAGCGCGATCACCAGCAGGGTCACGCCCTCAAGGTCCGGGCGCCCGGCGGGCAGACCGGACCGCTCGCGCTCCCGCCGCTCCTCGCCCGCCGCGCGGAGGCTCAGCACCAGGCGGAACACGGCGACGGGCACCAGCAGCGCCAGAAACAGCGCCGCGGCAAGGGAGCTGGCCATCACGGTGCCCAGCACGATGCTGATCCCGTCGTCCAGGTCCAGGGTGTGGAGGACGGCGAACGCGGTGTGCCAGTCGTAGCCGGCGACCGCGAACAGCCGCAGGATCAGGAACAGGAAGACGGCCGTGGTCACGGTCAGCCCCGTGCTGGGCCCGATATCCAGTTTTTCGGTCGTTTCAGCGGACATGGGCGCTAGCTCAGCACATCCGGGGTCCGCGCGCCCGCGTCGGCGTGGCGTTCCAGGCGCGATCTCTCGGATCTCTCGGATCTCTCGGCATCTTGCACAAGCCGCGCGTGCGTTGCTTGCCGCGCCTGCGCAGAGACTGGGTGCCAGGGGTGCTCCAGGATGTGCGGTCAGACAAGGTGTGGGCCGGGTGGGACATCCGGTTCACCGTGACGACACCGGGAGTCCGCTGTGCTCTGGAGAAGACTGCTCGTCCCTCTGGCCTCGATCCTGCTCCTCCTCACGGCCTCCGCCGGCGCGGGCGCCGCCGCCTCGTCCACGAGCGCGGGTGCGGCCGCCGTCGACTACGGCGCGCCCGGCCCGTACGCCACCGCGGTGGAGGTCGGGGTGGTGACCACCCTGTACTACCCGCGGGACATCGCGACCAGCGACCGCCGTCACCCCGTGATCGTGTGGGGGAACGGCACCTTCGCCTTCCCGGTGGTCTACCGCGACCTGCTGCTCCACTGGGCCAGTCAGGGCTTCATCGTCGCCGCCGCCAACACCCCGCAGTCCAACCTCGGCATCTCCATGCGCGCCGGGATCGACCTGCTCACCCGTCGCGACGCCGACCCCGGCAGCATCTTCCACGACCGGGTCGACCTGGAGCACATCGGCGCCTCCGGGCACTCGCAGGGCGGTGCCGCCGCCATCGTCGTCGGCGCCGACCCGCGGATCGACACCATCCTGCCCATCCAGCCCGGACCGCTCGCCGACATCGACGACGTGCACGTCCCCGCGCTCCTCCTGGCCGGGCAGAAGGACAGCATCGTCTTCCCCTTCCTGGTCAAGGCCTTCTACGACGACGCCGACCACATCCCGGCCGTCTACGCGGAGGTGCGCGGCGCCGATCACTTCACGGTCGTCGGCGACCCCGGCCCCTTCGCCGCGCCCACCACCGCCTGGTTCAAGGCGCTCCTGATGGGGGACCAGGCAGCGCGTGCGCAGTTCCTCGGGCCCGACTGCGGGATCTGCGCCGACAGCGGCACCTGGTCCGACGTCCGCCGCAACGCCCTCGCGAGCCAGTGACCCCCGCCGGCCGCCCCCGACGCTTCCGCGCCCAGGGGCGGCCGGCCCCCTCCACGTACAGAAGGACCGCCATGGACCTCATCGCGACCACCGGGCAGGGCAAGGTCCGAGGCCGTCTCCGCGACGGGATCGCCACCTTCCTCGGCATCCCCTACGCCGCCCCGCCCTTCGGCGCCCACCGCTTCCGCGCCCCCGCCCCCGCCGAGCCCTGGGACGGCGTACGGGACGCCCTGGAGTACGGGCCCACCGCCCCCAAACGGCCGTACCGCCCGCCCCTCGACCGGCTGATACCCGACCCCGTCATCGCCGGGGACGCCTGTCTCAATCTCAACGTTTGGACCCCGTCCGTCGCCGAGGGACGGCTTCCCGTCATGGTCTGGATCCACGGGGGTTCCCTGCGCAACGGTTCGGCGAGCCTGCCGCTCTACGACGGGGGCGCCTTCGCCCGCGACGGCGTGGTCCTCGTCTCCGTCAACTACCGGCTCGGCGTCGAGGGGTTCGGGGTGTTCCCCGACGCCCCCGACAACCGGGGCCTCCTCGACCAGATCGCGGCCCTGACCTGGGTACGCGACAACATCGCCGCCTTCGGCGGAGACCCGGACAACGTCACCGTGTGCGGGGAGTCCGCCGGTGCGATCAGCATCGCCGCCCTCCTGACGAGCCCGCGCGCGACGGGGCTCTTCCGCCGGGCCATCCTCCAGAGCGGCCCGCCGCACACGGTGTCCCGCCGCGAGGGTGCGAAGACCGTACGCGCGATGGCGAAGCGGCTGCGGATTCCGGCCACCGCCGAGGCGTTCGCCGCGGTGGACCGGGACCTGCTGCTGGACGCGCAGGCCGCCGTCGTCGACCGGTCCGACCCCATCGGCGGCGGTCCCGGCTTCCACATCGTCGTCGACGACGACGTGGTGCCGGCCACCCCCGCCCCTCCCGAGGCCGACCTGCTCCTGGGCTGCAACCGGGAGGAGTACCGGCTCTGGTTCGTACCGGGCGGGACCGTGGACCGGATCAACCGGCTCACCCTCCGGCTGGCGCTGTTGAAGGCCCGCGTCCCGCAACGGCTCGCGCGGCTCTACCGGGCCACCCGGCCGCACGCCAAGCCCGGCGAGATCCTGGGCGAGATGGCCACCGACCTGCTCCTGCGGGGGCCGCTCAACCGCCTCGCCGACTCCCGGCCCGCCCGTACCTTCGTCTACGAATTCGGCTGGCGCTCGCCCGTGATGGGGCTCGGCGCGTGCCACGCGCTGGAACTCGGCTTCGTCTTCGACAACCTGCGCGCCGCCGAGGACCTGACCGGGCCCGGCGCACCCCAACCGCTCGCCGACGCCATGCACCGCGCCTGGGTCGCCTTCGCCACCACCGGACAGCCGGGCTGGGCCGGTTGGAACGCCGACCGGCCCGTCATGGTCTTCGACCACCCCGGCGCCGGCCCGGTCCTCGCACCCCGGCACGAGGAACTCCGCGCCTGGCTCTGACGGATGGCCGATCACGGGGAGGGGGGGACGCGGAAGGGGGGCGCGCCCCCGGCCCCCGTCAGATCCCTGGCCACGAGCGCCGCCTCGATCAGCCGTGCCTGCGCCGGATCCGCGAGGCTGAGGCCCGTCAGCGCGGCCACGCGCTGCAAGCGGTAGTCCAGGGTGTTGCGGTGGACGCACAGCTCCGACGCCGACCGGCTGCGGTTGAGGCCCTGCGACACGCACACGCGGACCGTCTCCAGCAGGTACGGATGCTCCTCCAGAGGGTCCAGCTTGGCCGCCAGCCGGACCAGGCCTTCCCCGGGGCGCGCGAGCTGGTGCTCAAGCAGCACGTCGTCGAGGCGGTAGCAGCCGGGCGGGCGTCGCAGGCGCCGGACGAGGTCCAGCACGCGGGCGGCCTCCTGCGCCGCCGACGAGATGGTCTCCGGGTCGGAGGCGTGGGCTGCGGCGGCGCGTACGGGACGGCCCACGTCCTGCTCCAACCGGGCCACCAGGCCCGGCACATCGCTCCTGCCAGGCAGCAGGGCGATCCGGGCGACGTGGTCCATCAGGACCGGGATCCCGGTGAAGGCGTCGAGCGAGGACTGCACCAGTCTGCTCGGCGGATCGGAGTCGAAGGCGAGGGCGACCACCTCGTACGCACCCGCCACGGCCACCCGCGCCGCGCCCGCCAGCTCCTCGTACGGCCGTCCCGCCAGCAGGGCGTCGAGCAGTGCCCGCCGTACGCGCCTGTCCTCGCTGTGGAGGTCCTCCCGGGCGTTCTGGTGGGCGAGGACGACCGCGGGCAGCGCGGCGTGCAGGCAGGCGAGCAGCGTGCCGCCCGCCCCGGCCAGCTCACCGGGCTCCGCGACCTCGGTCAGCGCCTGCCACCACACCTCGGCGCCGATCAGGTACGCGGTGATCGCCGCCTCCAGCGGGACGCGCTCCTCGGCCCGGCGCGCCGACCACTCGATGAGCCGGGTCAGCTCGCCCGGCCCCAGCGCACCCCCGGCACCGCCGTCGCGCAGCGCCCGGAGCAGCAGCGCGTGCACCGCCGCGATGGACCGCGTGACCTCGCCCTGGAGGGTGGCGCGGGGCAGCGCCGCGTAGAACGGCGCCTCCGCCGCGCAGCGCGCGACCACGACGGCCGTGAGGTCACCGACCCGGGCGGCCATCCGGGCGTACAGGTCCGACATCGGCGCATCGTCACACCGCCCCGTCCGCGCCGTCAATCGGAGTCCCCGGCCCGCCCGGACCGGCGGCGGCGCGGGCGGTGCGCCGGGCGCGTCCCCGTACCGCTCCCGGCGGCGGTCACGCCCCGGCTTCCCGCAGGTCGCGCTTGAGCACCTTGCCGCTGGGGCCGAGCGGCAGCTCGGACAGGAAGCGCACGACCCGGGGGTACTTGTGCCGGCCGAGCCGCTCCCGGCTCCAGGCCACCAGATCCTCCGCGGTCGCGGTGGCGCCGTGCCGCAGCACCACGGCGGCGCAGATCTCCTCGCCCCTGGCCGGATCCGGCAGGCCGATGACGGCGACCTGCGCGACGGCGGGGTGGCGGGCGAGCACCTCCTCGACCTCGCGGGGGTAGACGTTGAAGCCGCCCCGGATGATGAGGTCCTTCTTGCGGTCGACGATGGTGAGGAAGCCGTCCTCGGCGCGCACGCCCAGGTCGCCGGTCCTGAACCAGCCGTCGACCAGGACCGCGGCGGTCGCCTCGGGGTCGTCGAGGTAGCCGGCGAAGACGTTGTGCCCCCGGACGACCACCTCGCCGACCTCGCCGTCCGGCAGGAGCGCGACACGCCGCTCCCGCTCGGGGTCGGCTATCGCGGCCTCGACGCCCCACACCGGGTGACCGACGGTCCCGGGGCG
The DNA here is from genome assembly GCF_040303965.1 of Streptomyces sp. NPDC094032. Lineage (NCBI taxonomy): Bacteria > Bacillati > Actinomycetota > Actinomycetes > Kitasatosporales > Streptomycetaceae > Streptomyces > Streptomyces sp. NPDC094032. The sequence continues at coordinate 142,623 of NZ_JBEOUE010000018.1, forward strand.
ACGGCCGGTGGCGCGCTGGTTGAACGTGGCGGCCGGGGAGGTCTCGGTCAGCCCGTACCCCTCCAGGATCTCGGTGCCGAAGGCCGCCTCGAAGCGCTCCAGCAGGGCGACCGGGAGCGCCGCGCCCCCGGAGACGCCCACCCGGAGCGCCGCCGGGCGGCGGTCGTCGTGCGCGATGGCCTCGGTGAGGGCGTGGTACATCGTCGGGACGCCCATGAAGACCGTGACCCGTTCGCGGACCATGGTGTCCAGCGCGGCGGGGCCACTGAAGCGGGGCAGCAGGACGAGGGCGGCACCGGCGCGCAGCGTGGCGTTCATCGCGCAGCTCTGCCCGTAGCTGTGGAACAGGGGCAGACAGCCCAGCACCGTGTCGTCGGGCGTCAGGCCGAGCAGGTCGCCCGCGCAGACGGTGGCGTTCATGACGAGGTTGAGATGGGTGAGCAGCGCGCCCTTGGGCCGGCCCGTGGTGCCGCTGGTGTAGAGGACGGCCGCGATGTCCGTCGCCGCCGACTCGGCCGCGCGGGGCAGCCGTTCCTCCCCGGCGGAGACCTCCAGCACCTCGATGCCCGCCGCGGCGGCGGCCGCCTCCGCCACCGGCCGCAGCGCCCCTCCGGCGACCAGCGCCTTCGCACCGCTGTGCCGCAGTACGTACGCCACCTCGTCGGCCACAAGGAGCGCGTGCACCGGCACCACGGTCGCGCCCGCCGCGAGCACCGCGTAATAGGCGCGGGGGAAGTCCGCGGTGTTCCCCAGCAGCACTGCCACCCGGTCGCCGTGGCCGATCCCGCGCGCCCGCAGGACGGCGGCGAAGCGCAGGACGTCGTCCCACAGGCGCGCGTAGGTGAGGCGGACCTCGCCCTCGACGACGGCGACGCGGTCCGGGTGGCGTCGGGCCGAGTCGGAGAGCAGGGTGGCGACGCTGAGCTGCACGGCGGCTCCTTCGTACGGGGTAGGGGGCACCGCCAGGATCGGGGGCGGCCCGACCGCTCGGCCATGTGCGGACGCACACCGTTCTCGCCGCGTACCTGGGCAGCGGCAACGGGTCTTCCGCCTGGACGGTGCATCCGCCTAACCTGCCCGCATGAACGACGAGGAGCGGGCGCTGCGCCGGGAGCTGGCGACGGTGCTGCTCGCGGACATCGGCCGGCTCACCGACGACCTGACCGCCGACATCCGCGCGCACAGCCCCTTCTACGCCGCCGGCCGGCCCGTCACCCACGAGGACCTGCGGGTCACCTGCCGCCGCAACGTGGAGCTGGCCCTCGACGACTTCGGCGAACTGCCCTCCGGCGGCCGCCACATCGAGGCCGCCGCCACCGAGACCGGACGGCTGCGCGCCGAGCAGGGCGTGCCGCTGGCCACGGTGCTCCACGCGTTCCGACGCGGCGGCAGGGTGATCTGGCAGGCCCTTGCGGACCGGATGCGCGACCGGCCGGCGGCGCAGCAGCGGATGCTCGGGGACCTCGCGGGCGCGCTCTGGGAGACCATCGACCGCTTCTCGTCCGCCATGGCCGACGCCTACGCGCTCACCACCCTCGAACAGCAGCACCGGGAGGACTCCCGGCGCGGCGCCCTCTTCGAGGCGCTGCTCGACGGCCGTGGCGGTGACCCGGCCGTGGCCGCCGCGGCCGCCACCGCCCTCGGGGTGCCCGCGCGCGACCGGTACGCCGTGGTCGTCGTCACCCAGGACCCGGCGTCGCCGGCCGAGCCGGGGCCCGCGCTGGCGGCGGCCGGGCTGTGGTCGTTCTGGCGGCCGCGCGCGGAAGTCGTCGTCGGCCTGGTGCGGTTCGGCCCGGCCGGGCCCGAGGAGCTGACGGACCTGCTGCGCGGGGCGGTGCGCCGCCGGGCGGGGGTCTCACCACCGTTCGAGGAGCTGACCGCCGCCGACGAGGGGCTGCGGCTGGCGGGGCGCGCGCTCGCGACCCTCCCGCCGGACAGCGCCGAGGTCGCCGCGCTCGACGACCGGCTGGTGCACGCCGTGCTCTGCGCCGACCCGGAGATCGCGGGACGCACCGTACGGCGCTATCTCGACGGCGTCCTGCGCAGCGGTACCGAGCGGGCGGTGCTGCTGCGGACCCTGCACGTCTGGCTCGACGAGGGCTGCTCGTCCTCCCGCACCGCCGAGCGGCTCTACTGCCACCGCAACACGGTCCGCGGCCGCATCGGCCGCGTCGCCGAACTCACCGGCTGGCCGGCGGAATCCGGCGAGGCCCGCCTGGGCTGGGCGCTGGCGCTGCGGGCGCTGGGGGTGGCGCGCTGAGGTGCGCCGACGTACGCCGACGTACGCCGACGTACGCCGAGGTCATCGGTCGGCATCAGGCCGCCGGGCCCCGGCGTCCTTCGCGCAACGGCTGGGAAACGCGTACCGCCGCGCGGTCAGCGTCACGGTCAGGCACACCACGAGGAGAGCCAGCGCCGTCCACGGCAGGGCCTGGGGACCTGACCGGTCGAGCAGCGCCCCGCCGACGACGGCGCCACCGGCGATCCCCGCGTTCCAGCACGTCACGAGGAGCGACTGCGCGATGTCCGAGGCGTCGGCAGCCGCGTCGGCGACGGCCGTCTGCAGGAGCGTCGCCGCGCCGCCGAAGGAGAGCCCCCACAGGGACGCGCAGGTGAAGAGGAGCCAGGGCGAGCGGGTGAACAGGCCGAGTACGAGCGCCGCGGCGCCGAACAGCGCGACCGCCACGAGCAGCAACGCGCGCAGGTGACGGTCGATCAGGGCGCCCGTGATCCAGATGCTCGCGAGCGAGAACGCTCCGAAGACCAGGAGCACCGCGTCCACGCGATCCTCGATCCCCGCCGCCGCCGCGAGCGCCGCGACGTACGTGTAGAGGATGTTGTGCGCCAGCACGAAGGCGGCCGTCACCACGAGGACCGCGCCCACGCCCGCGATCCGCAGCACCCGGCCGACCGACCCGGCCGGGGCGTGCCCGTTCCGCCCCGGCGGGTCGGGCAGCCGCCGCAGGATCCAGCAGGCCAGCACGAGGGCGAACACGCTCATCAGCCCGAACGTGACGCGCCAGCCCGTCAGTCGGGCCAGGAGCGTTCCCGCCGGCACCCCGACGGACAGGGCGACCGGCGTGCCGGCCATGGCGATGGCCATGGCCCGCCCGCGCCGCTCCGGGGCGACGATGCCGCGCGCGTATCCGGCGAGGAGGGCCCAGAGCAGCCCCGCGACCAGGCCGGCGAGGAAGCGGGCGGCCATGGTGACCGGATAGCTCGTCGAGAAGGCCGTGACCGCGTTGGCCACGGCGAAGCCGCAGATCGCCGTGAGCAGGAGGCGCTTGCGCGGCCACGACGCGGTGGCCTTGGTCAGGGGTACCGCCGCCACGACGGAACCGAGCGCGAAGAGCGTGACCGCCTGTCCGGCACGCGACTGGCTCACTCCGAGGTCGGCGCTCATGGCCGGGAGGACACCCGCCGGGAGCGCCTCGGTCATGACGGTGACGAATCCGGCGGTGCCGAGCGCGAGCAGGCCCGACAGGGGCAGCCGTTCGGCGCGCCCGCGTACGGGAGGAAGGTCGGGGGATACGTGCAGCTGTTCCATGGACCGGATCGTCTATCCTTGACATCAATGTCAAGGTCCACTCGGTCCTGCCCCGACCGGACATGAGGTAGCTCACATGCGCATCGGTGAACTCGCCCTGCTGACGGAGACCTCCGCCAGGTCGCTGCGGTACTACGAGTCCGAGGGGCTGATCACTCCCCACCGCGAGGCCAACGGCTACCGCGACTACGACCCCTACCTCGTCGAACGCGTGCTCCAGATCCGCGGCCTGCTCGACGCCGGACTGCCGACGCGGATCATCAAGCAGGTACTGCCGTGCCTCGACGCCCCGCGGGCGATCCACTTCGCGGACGCCACACCGGAGATGATCGCCACGCTCGAACGCGAGGGCGAGAAGATGACCCGCCGAATCGACTGCCTCACCCGCAACCGTGACGCCATCGGCGAGTACCTGAAGGTGGTCAAGAGCATGGCCTGACCTGTCGGGGAGGTTCGCTTGACCTTGACATCAGTGTCAACGTTGCAGGCTTCGATCATGAACGACACCGCCCTCTGGCACACCGAGCACGGCGACGGCACACCGATCGTCCTCATCCACGGATACACCATCGACCACCGGCTGCTGCTGCCGCTGGAGCCCGCCTTCACCGGCCGGCCCGGCTGGCGCAGGCTGTACCCCGACCTGCCGGGACACGGCAACAGCCCCCGCCTGTCCGGCCCGACCTCGGCGGCCACGATGACCGAGGCCGTCGTCGACTGGATCCGTACGACCGTCGGCGACCAGCCCTTCGCCGTCCTCGGGCAGTCCTTCGGCGGGCAGATCGCCCGAGCCGTGACCGCCCGCTTCGGCGAGCAGGTCCTCGGCTCCGCGCTCCTGGTGCCCGTCGTCCGCTGGGGCGCCGCACGCACCCTGCCCGACAGCACCGTCGGCACCGTCGCCGAGCGGGACGACGCCCTCCTCGACCGCCTCGCCCACGAGGAGGACCTCGGCCTGTTCCGTAACGTGATGGCGCGCCACACCGAGGAGAGCTGGGCCCTCTTCCAGGAGCACATAGTCCCCGGCTGGCGAGCGCACGACCGCACCGCCGCGGCCGAACTCGACAAGGACTTCCTCCTGCCGCACTGGCCCGAGCACCTCGGCGCGCCCCACCAGGGCCGCCACCTGCTGCTCACCGCGCGCCAGGACGCCCTCGTCGGCTGGCACGACCAACTCGCCCTGCTCGACCACTACCCCCGGATGACCGCCGTCGTCCTGGACGGCGCCGGCCACAACCCCCAGGTCGAGTGCGCTCCGACGGTCCGCGGCCTGATCGGGGACTGGCTGGACACGCTGGAACACCCCCGCGCCGTTACTGCCACGCGGGGGTGAGGTGATACGGGGACGGCGGGAGCGGTCAGGCCACGCCGTCCTGCCACCACCAGGACTGCGACCCGTACGGGTACTCGACCCGGGAGTCGACGTGCTGCCACGACACCGTGTAGGTCTCCAGGCCCGAGTAGCCGCAGGTCTCGGCCTTCTGGTAGATGCTCTTCGTGGCCAGGCCGGAGATGGCGACGTCCGCGGCGATGCCGTACAGGTGCATGGAGTTGGCGGCGCCACCCACCGACGCGTTGTGCGAGACGCTGCGGAAGCCGGAGTTGACCGTGACGGCCCGGTCGCCGCACTTCTTGCGCAGCGCCTCCAGCTTGTACATGTTGCGGCGCACATTCTCCTTGACCGTCGCGGCGCTCACCTTGCCGCCCGAGAAGCCGGAGCCGTCCTTGCTCTCGAACTCGGAGAACTCGAAGTGCGCGGTCGAACCATCGGCGCTCTCCAGGGCGTTGAGCTGGCTGAAGGTCTGCGCCCCCGCCACGCCGTCCGCGGTGAGTCCGTACGCGGCCTGGAACCGGCGGAGCGCCGCCTCGGTGCCGGGGCCGAACGCGCCGTCGCAGGAGACGAAGGTCTGCTGGGCCGTGGCGGCGGCCCAGCCGGCGATCCGGATCTGGAGCTCCGTGACGGCCGCGCCGCTGGAGCCCTGGGAGAGCTGCGCGGGCCAGCCGTAGGCGGCGGCCGGTCCCGCGAGGGCCAGGCCGGTGCCGACGGCCAGACCGGTGGCGGCCACCGCGCCGGCGCCGTAGCGCAGCAGCGAGCGTCGGGAGAGATCGGACGTCATGATGGACTCCTCGTCCTCTAGTACCAGTTGTGGGACTGCCAGAAGGACCAGGCCGCACACGGGGTGCCGTACCGCGACTGGATGTAGTCGAGGCCCCACTCGATCTGGGTGGCCGGGTTGGTCTGCCAGTCCGCCCCCGCCGTCGACATCTTGTCGCCGGGCAGGGACTGCGGGATGCCGTACGCGCCGGACGTGGGATTCGTCGCGTACACCTGCCATTCGCTCTCGCGGATCCAGAGGTTGTCCAGGCAGCCGAACTGGCCGCTCACGGACCAGCCGTGTTCGGCGGTCTTCCACTGGCCGGTGATCCGCACCGTGCGGGCGACGCGCATCGCGTCCATGGTCGCGGGGCCCGTGATGCCGTCGGCGGACAGGCCGTTCGCCTGCTGCCAGGCCGTCACCTTGGCCTTGGTGGCGTCGCCGTAGGCGCCGTCGGCGGTGGCGCCGGCCTTGCGCTGCACCTCCTTCACCTTGTTGTGCAGGGCGAGTTCGGTGCGACTGCCGTAGTCGCCGTCCTCGGCCAGCCCGTTGTCGTGCTGGAACGAGCGGACCGCGGTGCGGGTCTGGGTGCCGTACACGCCGTCGACGGCACTGGCCGACAGGTAGCCGATTCCCGCGAGATTGCGCTGGAGCCAGGTGGTGGAGTCCAGCGCGTGCGCGGGGATGGAGGGCGCCAGCACCGCGAGCAGGGCGGCGATCAGAACGAGTGCCGCGCGGGCGAGGGGCAGACGGGGGGCCGGCCGCAGGGAGGCCGGAAGGGTCGTACCGGTGGGTATCACTCCGAGTCCTTTTCTTCGCGGGTCGAGTCCGGTGTGAAGGCGCGCCGAGGCCGCCAAGAGGCATGTGTCGCGATCGACTTGGCGGCCGAACCCATGGTGCTGCCGAGGCGCGTGGTCCGGGACCCCCGGGGAGCGACACGGGATGGGGGCGGGACGCGCGGGATGGGATGGGACGGCGCGGGAAGGGTTCCCGCCACGGCGTCATCTGTGTCGCCGGTGTCGCCGGTGTCGCTGGTGTGCTGGTGTGACAAGCCTGCCCGACGGGTAGCGGGAAGTCTGTCGGTGAACTCCCTCGCTGACGACAGAGGTTCATGACGGAGAGGTGCTTCGGGTGACTTCTGTCGTGAAGCGGGCCCAGGACGAGCAGGAGCGGGACGCCGAGCTCAGGGCCGTCCGTGAGCAGGTCCTGGCCGGGATGCGCCGTATCAAGGAGGAGTTCGGCCTCAGCTACGTACGGCTCGCCGAGAAGACCCACTACAGCCGCTCGTCGTGGGAGCGCTTCCTCAACGGGAAGCAGTGGCCGCGCCGCGCGGCGATCCAGCAGCTCGCGGAGGTCGTGGGGGAGGACCCCACCGGGCTGATCGAACTCTGGGAGCGCGCCGAGGAGTTGGTACGCGAGAGCCGACGCGCGACGGAACGGGCGAGCGGCGGCGGACCTGAACGGTCCGGGGGACCTGAGCCCCGGCCCGGCGATACCGCGTCCGGGCCGACGCCGAGCTCCGCGCCCGGACGGGGGAGACCGCTCGTCCACATGGCGATCGGCGCGGTGCTGGGGGCCCTGACCGTGATCGCCGTCCTCGGGGTGAACACCGCGGTGGGCGGCCCACTGCGAGGCGTCGGCATCGCGCCGTCCGGTGAGCGGACGCCGGGCGCGGCGGCACAGGGCCCGACCGTGCGCGCCTCGGCGACCGTGCCTGACCATCCCGGACCTGGCTGCTCCGGAGAGACCTGCCTCGGCCGCGAGCCCCAGACCATGAACTGTCAGTGGGACGCGAGTACCGTGCGGCAGTTGTACCTGCGCGGACTGCGGATCCAGCTCCGTCACAGCCCCGCCTGTCAGGCGGTGTGGGGTCGCCTGGAGAACGGGGCGATCGGCGATGGAGTGATCGTCACGGACAAGGGCAGCCGCACGGAGGAGGCCGCCATCCGGGTCGACCACGACACGTACACCCGCATGCTCTCCGTGGCCGAGTACCCGCTCTCGACGATCTCCATCTGCGGGGTGATCCCCAAGGCCGAGGAGCGGGAGTGCGACCCGGTGCAGGCTTCCCCGCAGCCCTGACGGACCAATCCGACCACATCCGGGCCGCGGGCCCTACTCTCCTCCCTCGCGTCCCGAGATGCCTCCCCGCCCAACCAGGGGTTGCGCGAACCCCGTTGGGACACGAAGGCCGCTCGTACCATTCGGTCGCGGATCCGCCGGACCGGCGGCCGCCGAACACACGGGGAGAGTCGTCACGACTCCCGTCACGAGAGGGATGGCACCATGCTCCGACCGTCCGGACTGCGTCAGCACAGCTCCCGGGTCGCCTTGCTCCTTGCCGTGATCGCGGCCCTGCTCGTCCAGGCCGGTGCACCGGCCCAGGCGTTCTCCGGGGCCTTCTACCACCTCCAGAGCGCGGGCAACCGAGGCAGCGACGTCGTCGCCGCCCAGTACCTGCTGGGCGCGCACGGCCTCACGGTGGGCACCGACGGCGTCTTCGGCTCCGGCACGGCGTCCGCCGTCAGATCGTTCCAGAGCGCGCAGGGCCTCACAGCGGACGGCGTCGTCGGTCCCGACACCTGGGGGCGGCTCGTCGTCACGGTGCGCGGGGGCGACAACGGGCCCGCCGTGAAGGCCGTGCAGTACCTGCTCAACGCCAAGCGCGCCGCGGGCCTCACCGTCGACGGCGACTTCGGGCCCGCCACCGTGACGGCGGTGAAGAACTTCCAGAGCCACGCCGGCCTCACCGCCGACGGCGTCGTCGGCCCCGACACCTGGCGCAACCTCGTCTGGCACTACGAACTCATCGACTTCGCGGGCGACATGTGCGACCAGAACCCGGACGGCAACGCGTCCGCGAACTGGGCCACCGCCGCGGCCGTCGCGCAGCTGGAGTCCGCCGCGTCCTCCTTCGCCGCGACCGGCCGGGGCAGGGTGCCCGTGGGGGACGCCGGCTTCGAGCACGGCGGCGACATCCCGGGCCACGCGAGCCACGAGGTCGGGCTCGACATCGACATCTGGCCGATCCGCACCGACTCGGCCCAGTGCACCGCGGACCGGATCACCTGGCAGTCCGGGACCTACGACCGGGCGGCGACCCGCAAGCTGGTGCAGGCCGTGCGCGCGGCGGCCCCCGGACACGTCGAGCTGATCTACTTCAACGACCCGACACTCATCTCCGAGGGCCTGACCACGCAGTACCCGAACCACGACAACCATCTGCACATCCGCTACCGCTGACGCGGAGGACCTGACGGCGCGGCGTATGCGGAACCGGTAGCGTGGCGCCGCGAGGCGATCTACGGAGGTGGCGCGATGACCCAGGGCGGCTTCGGCGGCGAGGACGAGGACGGCTTCTGGATGTACCCCGCGGAGCAGGAGCTCGCGCGGTACGGGGAGTTCCGGATCACGGTCGTCGAGTCACCGTTCCCGGCGGGGGCGGACAGGGCGCTGGCGCCGCATGACCCGGAGCGGGCCCGGGAGCTGGCCGAGGCGCTCGGGACGGTGGACGGCGTGCTCGCCGAGGTGGACCGGATCGAGGCGGTGGAGCGGATGCCGTTCGGCACCCGGGCCGATCTCGACCTGGTCGGGATCGGGCACTGGGGCGATCTGATCGAGATCAACGATCCGGCCCTGGCCTTCATCGGGGGCGACTTCCCCCTCGCAAAGGTCGCGGAGGAGCTCTCCCGGCGCCATCCCCGGGCCGCCGTCATCGGCTCGACGACCGTCCACCACCACGCGACCCATCACACCCATGTGATCCACCACCCGGGCGGCACCCGGCTGTTCGCCTCGGGCTGGGCCGGCGAGAGCGACTGGGACCTGGTGGGCACACCGTACGACATCGCCGTCACGTTCGGCCTCGGTGCCGATGAACTGGCCGAGCGGGGCGTCGACCTGGAGGCCGAGCCGGGCGATCAGGCCTGGGAGGGGCTGACCCGGGCGGCGCTGCGCAGTGTCGGCCCGCTGGCCCGGGCCGGCCGTTCGCTCTCGGTGTTCCGGGTGCGGCGCGACGAGCGGACCGCGGGCGACCTTGAGGAGACCTGGATCGACTGAGGCGGGGCGGGAGGCCGGAGCCGGGGGCCGGGGGCAGCGGCCGTGGGCAGCGACGTACGCGCAGATGACATGTGAAAATCCTGCAAAGTTGACGGGGACACACCATGAGAGTCACGGAGCTCCCCGTCACCGCCCCCCTAAGGTACGCAACTAGCGGCGTTTCGCGACCAGTTGACCTCGGAGCCCACTCGCGCCGCGTACCTCCCATGTCATCTACTGGGTTCCCAGGGGGAGAAGCCAGTGAGCACACGCATACGCCGAGGCAGCCGCGGCAGGCAGGTGTGGGGCCGTCTCGCGATGGCCTTCACGGCCGCCGCCGCGATCACCTTGACCGGCCTGCCCGCGCTGGACGAGGCGGTGGCGGCCAAGCCGCCGAACGTCAAGCCGGTGCGCTGCGACGAGAAGTTCCTCGGACGCAGCTTCCCGTCGACGCCCGCCAACTCGGGCCCGCCGGACAACCTGCCGTACGACGCCTGGCCGACCGACGAGAACTACACGTACGACAATCCGGCGAAGGCGTACGACGGAGTACTGCCGCCCACGGACCAGCAGCGGCAGACCGCCGGCACCAACTACCGCAAGTGGCAGCGGAAGTTCGAGAAGTCGCAGAACCCGGCCGACCGGGTCATGGAGATCTACGCCCGGTACAACAGCCAGTACAACAGCGACCGCGGCTACAAGGAATTCAAGCGCTTCCTCGACGTGCGGTACATCGGCGCCCACGGCAACCCGGCGCGCGGCGAGGCGTTCGAGGCGCGGATGGTCAAGAAGTACAACATGGTCGGCCCGGACTGGTGGTGTCAGGACACCCTGGAGTACACCGACCCCGAGACCGGCGAGAAGCGGTACCGCGTGATCGACGCCCACAACCGGGCGACGGAACGCAAGGTCGAGATGAAGTCCAACGGCAAGATCGAGAGCGACCAGCTCAAGGCGGACCGGCAGATCGCCAAGGAGCGCCCGAAGTCGACCTTCCGCTATCTGACCGGTGCCCGGACGGAGAACTCCACCAAGGAGGCGATCCGGAAGTTCGACGAGGACCTGCGGCGCGACCGAGGCACCTCGCGTACCCAGGCCGGGGTCAACGAGCGCCGCTCCAACGCCATCGAGCGCACCCAGAAGCCGAACGTCTACACCAAGTACGACAAGCGCTTCAACGCCGACCCGCTCAAGGGCGGCCGGGGCCCGATCGTCGACCAGGCGCTGCGCTCCGGCAGGACGCCCGCCGAGGCGCGCCGTATCCAGGCGATGTACAACCAGAACAACAGCGGCGGATACTTCGGGCGCGGCCCCGGCGGCATCGACTTCTCCACCCTGGAGATCAATTACGTCGGCACCCCGGTGAAGGGCAAGGGGCTCGACTACTCGATGCGGGCCGACTACGTGAAGGACCCCGACACCGCCCCGGGTTACGGCGGCGACGCGAAGCTGCAGCTCGCCTCGGACTCCTTCTTCACCTGGCTGGCGCTGACCCCGGACCGGTTCTGGGTGAACCTGAACCCGATCCGCCCGGACGTGGTGATGGACAAGGAGTTCGCGAAGACGGACGCGGGCCGTGTCCTGCTGGAGGCGGACCTCACCCTCAAGCACGACTACGCGGACGCGATGAACCCCGACAAGTACGAGCGCGGGGAACGGTTCTGGCGGGCGGCGCCCCGGACGCCCGAGGGGATGCCGTGTCTTCCGATCATCCGCCAGTGGATCACGCCGAAGCCGGCGAAGGTGCGTGAGCAGGACGGCGGCATCTACATCCTGGACGCCCCCATGAAGGTCAACATGGAGGTGCCGCACGGACCCGACGTCCCGGCCGGCGGCTGCAGGCTGACGGAGGCGCAGACCAAGCAGGCCGAAGCGCTGATCCTCCAGATGATCCAGCCCGAGCTGGAGCGTCGGGTGAACGAGGACCCGTCGTACGCCGATCTGCGCCGCGTGTACAAGTCGCGGGTCGCCGCCGAGTACGTCCGGCGCCAGGACGCGGTCGCCCCGACCGACTTCCGCAAGATCATCAACAGCAACGACGTCAAGCGGTGGCCGCTGCGCGACGAGAACAAGAACTGGGACAAGAAGACCGTCTACGACAAGTACGTGTACTCGTTCAAGAACGGCGACTACAAGTTCGAGCGCGTGTACGACGGCAAGGTGTGGATCCTGTCGATGGGCGGCGTGGACTTCTCCAAGGCGCCGAAGAAGGACATCACCAAGACCCAGTTCACCACCCAGTACAAGGGGCTCGACACGACGACCAGGACGTCCGTGCGGACCGAGGTGACCTACCGGGACGGCGACACCGCCTACTTCGGCGGTTCGAGCGCCGAACAGCCGACCATCCCGGGCCCCAAGCCCACACCCACCCCGACCCACCCGGACGACCCGAAGCCGAGCCACACCCCGTCGACCCCGGCCCCGTCCACCCCGGGCGGCGACCACACCACCGGGCCGACCCGACCCCCGGGCGGCGACCTCGCCCACACCGGCTCCAGCACGCCGGTCGCCCTGATCGCCGGCGTGGCCTCGGCCCTCGCCGTGGCGGGCGTCGCGCTGATCTGGTGGGTCCGCCGACGCCCCGCACCGAGCGGACGTCACTGACCCCGACACCCACGGGTCCACCACGCCAACGGGCCCCGCGCCCCGCCGACACGGCGGGACGCGGGGCCCCTCGGCCTTTCGGGCCATCTCCAGTCAGCCCCACATGCCCAGGGCGATCTCCTCGAAGAACTTGCTCCATTCGCCGTCCTCGGAGGCGAAGGGCGTCTCGTCGACCCGCGAAACGCGCTCCCGCAGCCCCTCGACGGCCGCCGCACGCGCCTGGGCGTCGCGGTGGGGGAGCTTCTTGAGCTCGGCGAGGCCCGTCTCGACCGCGATCAGGGTGTGGACGAGCGAGGAGACGTCCGCGTGCATCGGGACGTAGAACTCCTCGCCCTCGCCGAACGAGTAGACCCTGCCCGACGCGGGGTCGAGGGCGACGGTCGCGTACTGGAACTCGCCGAGGACCTCCCACCGCCCGGCCTCCTCGGGGAGGGTCGCCCCGGCGGCGTCGAAGTCGGCCTGGAGGGAGGGGCGGCAGGAGAAGCGGTCCGGGGTGTCGAGGTCCAGCTTGGTGGAGAACAGCTTGCTCGACGGCAGTCCGACGGTGGCGAGGAATCCGGCGGTGCCGGCGTGCAGGTCGCCGCCGACGGCATGGGGGAAGTAGGTGACACCGGTCGGCCCGAAAGCGGTGACCACCTGGTCGGCACGGATGTCGATCAGCACGGCTCGGCCTTCCTACGGTTTCTTCTCGGCCTTCTGGCGCTCCTCCAATTCTGTCATGTAGATGCGGTGTTCCTCGTCGCGGCTGTTGCGGTTCTTGTTCGACTGGTCGTAGCTGTTGGCGTACGTGACCTCCAGGTCGGGGTTCTTGGCTTTGAAGTGCACCTGTAACCACTGGTCGCATTTCGGGGAGAGCTGACAGGGTTGGCGTTCCGTGTACACGGCGGCGAGATTCGCTTCGAGGCCCTTCTTGAGCAGCGGGTACCCGATGGTGCGCTCGGAGTGCGGGCCTTCGCTGTCGCCGACGAGGATGAGGGGCTTGCCCGTCGTCGGGTCGATGTACCGCCCGGCGGCGAAGTTGGTACCGCCGTAATCGCCCTTCGTGTACCGCGCGATCTCCGTCGCACGGGACAGATCGGTGCTGCCGGGGTCGATCTTCGTCGAGGTGACCTTGTCGCCGCTCTGCCCGACGGGGGAGGTGAACTCGTGCTTCTCACGGTTGGCGGGCCGCCACGCGGTGCCGTCCGGCTCCACGATGCTCCAGATGCCTGACTTGTCGCCGGCGTCGAGAGGACTGCGGGTCCCGTCGTAGCCCAGCTGCTGCACCGTGCCGTCGGCGTTCACCAGGTACATGGGGACCTCGTCGCCGTCGTCGCACTTCTCGAACTCGTCCTTGACGTCGTCGTCGTGGTCCTTGTGGCTGGTCTTGCTCTTGTCGATCTTGCCGCCGTGGTCCTCAAGGGTCTTGACCATCTCGTCGGCCTTCTTCTCGACGGCGTCCTCGGCCTTGTCCATGACCACGGCCAGCTTGTGGAACCTGCTGTCCTTGCGCACCGACGCCTTGCGGTTCCCGCCCTTGCCCTTGAACTCGCCGCTCTTCTGGTCGAAGTTGCCGGCCGTCTTCCGGTAGTCGCCCGCCGCGCGTTCGAACTCGTCGAACTCGATGACGAGGTCCTGCGCCATGCCGGCCGCGCCCAGCGGCATCGAATCGTTCGCGGTGCCGCCGCCGAGCTGGTCGGAGAACAGCTTCTCGATCTCGGCGAGGACCTTCGCCTCGATCTTGTCCGTGACGATGGACGCGATCTCCTCGACCGCGTAGTCGATGGCCTCCTGGATCACGATGCGCGCCGCGGCGATGGCGGCGGCGGAGAGCAGGGCGCTGAGACCGGCGGAGAAGATCATGCCGATGACGCCGGCGGTGGCCGCGGCCGCGGTCGCGCTCAGCTTGGTGATGATGGCGATCTTGCAGCCGACGATGAGACCGGCACACTCGTCGAGCGCTCCGGCGAGTTTGTCGCAGCCCTTGGCGAAGGTGGTGAGGTCCCGCGTGGTCAGCTTGCCCCACCGGAGGTCGATCGCCGTGACCGTCTCGCCCTTGCTCTTGCCGGCGACGATGTGGGAGCAGGCGTTGTTGCCCTCCTTGATGGCGTCCCGTATGCCTTCGGCCAGATGCCGGTAGTCCTTGGCGGACGCCCTGACCTCGTCCTCGTCGATCTCGGGCCAGTCGATCCCGATGAGGTCCAGGACCTCGACAAGGTCGCCGGGCAGCTTCTTCCCCATGTGTGTCCCCCCGCACAGACGGTTCGCACTCACCCTCGACGGGTGAGGTGGGTGACGTCAACTCCCTCTGTAGGACGGAAGTTGATAGTCAGTCAGTTGCGGGGGTCGGGTCCGGGTCCGGATCCGGGGCGGCGTCGGCGTCGACCGGTGACAGGGACAGGCAGATCAGAGCGTCGTCCAGGCCGAGGAGTACGTCGCCGGCCGGCGTCACGCACACCGCGCGGACCGGGCGCCCCGCGTGGAACTCGCGTACCCGACCCGAGGCCGGTGCGCACAGCTCAAGGAGCCCGTCCGACCAGACGACGGCCACGAGGAGGCCGTACGACGTCCACGCCGCGTGGACGGCGGCCACGGCACAGGGGCGGCGCAGATACGGGCTGTCCATCGGCTCGCCGCCCGGCGCCCAGAGCCGGACCGTACCGTCGGCGCCGCCGCTGTACACGAGTACGGCCGACCCGCCCTCGCCCACGGGCACAGCCGCCACGGCGACAGCCGTCACCGGACCCTCGTGAAGCGGCGCCTGACCCTGGACGGCTCCTACGACGAGCACCTCGCCGGTCGCGCGTCCCAGCGCGACCACATCGCCGTCCGGGCCCGGAGCCGAGGCGAGAGCCGTCCCCTGCCGCCCGCGGAGGGCGGCGGCGAGGGCGTCCGCGACCGGGACGCGCTCGTTCAGCAGGGCCTCGATCCCCGCCGAGGCCGTACGAGCGGACCACGCCGCCTCCACACCGACACCGCCCGCGTCGTGGAGGCAGAGCACGGACCCGTCGGACAGCGCGCACACGGCGATGGCGGGAGCCGACGCGGGCAGCCTGCCCTGGGGAGCGCCGCCCGCCACCGAGAGACGGCGAATCGTGCCCGCCGGATCGAGAGCCAGAACGGCTCCGGGAGACCTGTCTCCACCGGGCGCCAGGGCGACGACGGGACCCGGCCACAGTGGTACGGGATTCCCCTTGGCGAGCACCCAGTTCACCCGCCAGGGCGAGCCGACGGCCACGGCCTCCAGGCCGGCGCGCAGCCGTGGCTCACCGACCGGGCCGAACGAGGACAGTAGGACGACCGCCCGCTGCACCGGCCCGATGTCCCGCACGAGGGCCGGCCCGACACGAAACCAGGCGGCACGCAGACGACCGTGGCGCGTACGCGCTTCACCTTCACCTTCACCTTCACCTTCACCTTCGCCTTCGACCTCGGCTTCGACTTCGAGTAGGGCGGTGACGTCCTGGGGGTCGGCGGCGCACAGGGAGTGGGCATCGGCCAGGTCGACACCCGCAGGCGCGGGGTCGGCCTCGGCGCGCCCCTTCGGGACGGGGAAGCCGGGGAAGCCGGGGGAGCCGGGGGAGCTGGGGGAGCCGGTGGGTCCGGGGGAGTCCGCGTCGCCGCCGAGGTCGGCCGAAACCCACCGCGCGTAGCTCCCCGCATCGGTCCACTGCGGCAGGTCGAGATCGAGTACGGCCGCCGGGTGCCCGGCGAGGGCCCGGTGGGCGGGACTCCCCGTCCTGGCTTCCACGATCAGGCGAACCCCTGGAGAGCCCGCCAGCAGCACGGCAAGCCGGGCCACGGGTTCCCGCTCGACGTTCGGCAGCACGATCACGGTGCGGCGCCCGTCCCGAGCCAGCAGCGCGGCCAGCTCCTGGGCGGATCCCGCCGGAAGCCCCAGTTGCTCGCCGAGGGACCACACGGACCCCGCGACGGAGCGGGCGGCGACGGGGACGACCGCGTGCACGGTCCGCTCCGTGGCCGCGCCCGTACGGCTGCCATGGCGTACGAGCCACGCGAGCAGCGACGACTTCCCGCATGCGGGGGACCCGGACACCACGCACAAGGAGGGCGCGTCCGGATCGGCGAGCCAGCCGAGTAAGGCCGCGGCCGCGGGCTCGCGTCCCCCCTCGGGCCGGCCCCACCCGCTCACGGGCGCTCGGGCCGGCGTGCCGAGTGGACGATCAGTTCGCGGAGCCCCCGCTCGCGCGACTCGGCCGCTTCCCCGTAGTCGAAGCTGTGGGTGAATTCTGCCCGCGGGAACAAGAGGGCCATCCACACCGAGCAGTAGTGCCCCGGCATCACGCACGGCTCCAACTGGCTGTAGACGCGCCGTACATGACGAGCGTCGACCCCCTGCCCGGCGAGCCGGTTCCAGATGGCCTCCTCGGGGTGCGGCAGACCCGGACCGGCGGACTCGGTCACCGTGTGCCGCTCGCCCTTCTCGTCCTCGTACTCGAAGGTCGCCGAGAAGGGGAAGTTCACGGTGTGCCGGACGTCGTCCAGGACCCGGGGCCACCAGCTCTCCCGCTGCGCGAAGGCCGCCGGATCGATCCGCCGCAGCTCCTCGTCGAGACGCCTGAACACCCCGGCGGCCTCTGCCAGATCGCCCGAGGCCATGAGGGCGGGGAGCGCAGAGTCCAGGGCCTGGAGCGAGGCGTTGAACGTCGACACATCGGTATTGACGAACATGTCGTCCGCCACGTCCCTCAGTACGACCGCCTGCACCGCGCCGTCCGGGCGCACACAGAGATGAGCCATGCCGTCGCCACCGATCCGGGGCCATCCGCCCATCTCGACGGGCGGCCTCGGCTGCCCCAGCTGGACCGCGACCGTGTCGAGGGCGACGGGATCTGTGGTGGCCGCACTGCGGAAGTACGGCAGGACACCGAGCGGCACGCCCGTCCCCGTCAACATCAGCCGACTCGCCTCGGGAAGCCGCGCCCCCGCCAGACTGCTGTGCTCGAACCGACGCAGGCCATCCGGGCCGAAATGCTGCTCAGCGGACGTCATCGACTTCCTCACCTAGCTCGCCGCAACGGTCAGCAAGACCCTAACCCCGTCCCGCAGAAGAAGGACCGGACCGGCATCGAACGAGACGAGCGGTCTGCCGTCCCCGTGGCGGCGGAGCAGGTGGCGAAGGGCGGGTAGTACCCGTCGGCGGCACCGTATGCCGGAGGCTACGAGGTCACGCATTTCCGCTGGTCAGCGAGTGTCGTGTAAGGTTCTGAACATCCCGCGCGATTAGCTCAGCGGGAGAGCGCTTCCCTGACACGGAAGAGGTCACTGGTTCAATCCCAGTATCGCGCACCACACGAAGAAGCCCCCGACCGCAGCTCGCGGACGGGGGCTTCTGCGAACTCCGCGAGGCGCGGCGCCGAGGTGCTCCGCCGTGAGGCGCTACGAGCGCGCGGCGTTGCGGACGGGGACTTCCTCCGGGAGCGCGGTCGTGCCGGTGCCGGGGGGCGTCGTCTCACCATCCGAGTTGTGCCTCGCCGAGGACCTCGCTGTCGATGCGCGCGGCGAGCTCTTGGGCTCTGGTCAGGGCCCCCTGGTGTGTGGCGCCGTGGACGAAGACAGTGTGATGCTCGGTCCACTCATCCCACTGGGCCTCTTCGCCGTGGAAAACGATCTGGACTCCGTCGTATTTCGCGCTCGCGTATTGCTCCGCCTCCGGCCGCTCCGGCCACAGGCCGCGCCAGCTGATGTCGGCGATGCCCTGGCCGAGAGCCGCCACGAAGCGCTCCTCCACCGTCCCCGTCGGCACATCTGTCGTGACATCCAGCGGCAGGTGGGCCTCCAGCGCGGCGGCGCCTGCGGTCGCCACGTCGAGGTCGAACCGGACGACCTCACCGGTCGGACCGGTACGCATGTCCGTGTAGTCGAAGTTCGCCCCGGGCAGGACCGCCGCCATCCGTCGCACGTCTTCGACCGTCAGCAGCTCGGCATAGAGACTGGTCTCGGCCTCGCACTCCGCCATCAGCGTGCGGAGGCGCTTGGCGTGCCTGTACGCCATGGTCGCGTCGGTGGTCTGGAAGACGGCATACGCCCTGGAATTGCCCATGGACCGAACCGTCACATGTTCCCGGATACCTCCGCCACCGCATTTCGCGTGGTCACCGCGGTCAGCGAACCCGGCGCGCGCGCCGTTCGCCGTACGAGTGCGAGTGTGAGTGCTGCCAGGCCGCCACGGTTCCCCCCCCCTCGATTCCCCCCCCCGATCAGGGGAGGTGCGGGTGAGGGTGCGGGCCCGCGCTGCTGATGAGGAGGAGGACGGAGGCCCGGGGGCCAGGCGACAGGGTGCGCATCTTGTGCGGCGTCGTCGCGTCGAAGTAGACGGAGTCGCCCGGTTCCAACTCCACCGAACCGGACGGCAGAAGCAGCTCGGCCCGGCCTTCGTGCACGAAGAGGAACTCCTCGCCGGGGTGGTCCCGGAAGGGGCTGCGGCCCGCGTCGTGCGCAGGATGCAGCATGAACGGCGTCATCCGCTTGCCGGCCGCCTCCAGCGCGATCCCCTCGTACCGGCTGCCCGCCTCGTCTCCCGGCGTGAGCGCGCGTCGCTCGGCGGCCCGGGTCACGGTGACGCCGGCTCCCAGGCCTTCGGCGTCCACGAAGACGGTGTCGAGAGGTACGCCCAGGGCGCGTGCGAGCGCGGCCGTGACGGCGATCGAGGGCGTGCTCTGGCCGCGCTCCACCTTGGACAGATAGCTCTTGGTGACGCCCGCGCGCGCCGCGAGTGTCTCCAGGCTCATCAGGCGCTCCTTGCGCAGCTGCCGTACCCGGTTGATCACTGGTCGTTCCTCCTGCTCCCGCGCCGGTTCGGCGTGCGGCGATGGATCGGTCCGCCGGGTCGGCGACCAGGGTAGCTCTCGCCGACTCCACCACCGTCGCGCACCCCGTACGCCCTCCTGGGTCGAGCCCGTACCCCGCGCGCCGACCCCGGCCCCTCTTCCGTCATGACACAAGGTGTCCTATGGTGAACATCGTATCCAGCGAGATGGAGTCACGCCATCGCCGTGACCCCGCCCCGCCCTGTCCTGCCGAGCCACTGCCTTACCCCGCTCACACCAAGGAGGTGCGTCCACATGGCCACCACGCTGAACGACACCAAAGACGTCCTGATGGACCGGGCCCATCGCCGCATGGCCGGCGAGTTCTCCGTATCAACCTCAACCCTGACCGTTCGCCAGAAGACCGCCCTGACCTGTCGGATCCTCTCGGACGCGGGCCACGACTCCGGCCTAGCCGGCCAGATCACGGCCCGGGGCGAGGAGCCCGGCACGTACTGGACCCAGCGCCTGGGTCTGGGTTTCGACGAGATCACCGAGGACAACCTGCTCCTCGTAGACGAGGACCTGAACGTCCTCAGCGGCACCGGAATGCCGAACCCGGCCAACCGTTTCCACTCGTGGATCTACCGCGCCCGCCCGGACGTCAACTGCATCGTGCACACGCACCCGCTGCACGTCGCTGCCCTCTCCATGCTCGAAGTCCCCCTGGAGATCAGCCAGATGGACCTGACCCCGCTCTACGACGACTGCGCTTTCCTCGCCGAATGGCCGGGCGTCCCCGTCGGCAACGAGGAGGGCGAGATCATCTCCGCCGCGCTGGGGGACAAGCGGGCGGTCCTGCTCGCCCACCACGGCCAGCTCGTCGCGGGCGGCACCGTCGAAGAGGCGTGCCACCTCGCGGTGCTCATCGAACGGGCGGCCCGGCTCCAGCTCCTCGCCATGTCCGCGGGCACCATAAAGCCGCTGCCGCCGGCCCTGGCCGCCGAGGCCCACGACTGGACCTCGTCCGATGCCCGTAACCGCGCCAACTTCGCGTACCACGCCCGCCGCGCCCTGGTCCGGCACCCCGACTGCCTGACGGCGAACCCGCCCTCCCCGACGAATGCCGCGACCAAGACGGCCACTACCAACCCGGGAGCCTGAGCCATGACCGAGACCCCGCTGCACGGGATCATCGCCTACCCCGTCACCCCCTTCCACGACGCCTCCGGCCCGCAGGCCGGCGCCCCGGACCTGCCGACCCTGCGGCACATCGTCGACGGACTCGTCGCCTCCGGCGCGCAGGCCGTCGCCCCCCTCGGCAGCACCGGCGAGGCCGCCTACCTCACCGACGCCGAATGGGACTCCGTCTGCGAGACCGCGCTGGACACGGTCGACGGCCGGATCCCCACCCTCGTCGGCGTCGGCCACGTCAGCACCGCCGAGACCGCCCGCCGCGCCCGTTTCGCCGCCCGGCACGGCGCGACCGCCGTCATGGTGCTGCCGGTCGCCTACTGGAAGCTGACCCGCCTGGAGACCGAGCGCCACTTCGCGACGGTCGCCGAAGCCGCCGGCGTACCCGTCATGCTCTACAACAACCCGGGGACCTCCGGTACGGACCTCACGCCCGCCGAGATCGTCGCGCTCGGTGCCCGTATCGAGAACCTGACCATGGTCAAGGAGAGTTCCGGCCGTGTCGAACGGTTCCGCGAGATCCTCGACCTCTCCGGCGGCGACCTCGCCGTCTACAACGGCAGCAACCCCATCGCCCTCGACGCCCTCCGCGCCGGGGCCGCCGGCTGGTGCACCGCCGCCCCCGGAATCGTCCCCGGGGGACCGCGCGCCCTGTACGAGGCCCACATCGCCGGCGACACCGAGCGGGCGGACGCCGTCCTCGCCGAACTCCTGCCCCTGTTGCGGTTCATCGTCGACCGGGGCCTGCCGCGGGCTGTCAAGACAGGCCTGGAAATCCTCGGACTCCAGGCAGGCGCCCCCAGGCCCCCGCTCGCCCCACTGACGAGCACGGACGCCGACCACCTCGCGACTCTCCTGAAGGACCTCGCGCCCTACGCATGAGCAGGGCATGACTACGGCCCGTCGGGATGTCCCACCCGACGGGCCGTCTCAGCCCCGCCACAACTGCGACCATCGCGGGACGGCTAGGGGGTATCGGCCGGGTCAGCGCTGACCGTGGCCGATGACCTTGGCGACGACGTCGGTGATCAGCGGGCCGCATCCGCCGGGCGCACGGCCTTCGAACTCCAGGGTGAAGTGGTCCTCGCTGCCGGTATAGACCTGCAGAGGCCTGTTGATCGAGGCGAAGCGGGCGCCGATGGGTGTGTAGGAGTCGCCCACGGGGTCCGAGCTGGGCGGGGGGACCACCTGGGCGCTGTAGGACTGGTCGCCCATGTCCTTGGCGCACGCCGGGTCGGTGTTGCGGGCGTGCTTCCAGGTGACGCTGACGACGGAGCCGGCGTCCGCTTCGAAGTCCTGGGAGAGGGTGCCCGGGCCGATGTCGACCGCCTGGTAGGTGTACTGGGTCAGGGCGCGGCTGTACAGCGTCACTCCGCCGCGGGGGGTGGACGATCCGACCTGCCACGGGCCGATGTTCTCGCCGTCCTCGTACTCGACGTAGCCGCCGGCCGGGGCGTTCGGTTCGGAGAAGGTGCCGTTCTTGATGAGGTTCCCGGCCGCTGCCGCGGGGGTGAGGGCCGCGGTGGTGGCCAGGATGGTGGCGCCCAGCAGGGCACCGACGGACATGTGCTTGTGCATGTGATTCCTTCATGCGTCGGGGGGGAGAGAGGGGCCGCCGCTTCACGGGTGCAAGGGCGGCGGTTGGGACGGGTTCCACCCACGGGGGCCGGGGACCGTGGCCGGGCTGATGCTCGGGTCGGGGCCCCGGTGCGGCGCCCACCCGATCAGGAGGCCGCCCGTCAGGCCGCCCGCCGTGAGCACGATCGCCTCGGTGAGGAC